>NZ_JARDAL010000022.1:0-63340 GCF_048957595.1 Acinetobacter sp. AS5
ACCCGTTGCAGGTTCATGATGTCGACACCATATTCACGCACGTGGGCTTCCATCTCGGCTGCAAATTTAGGACCTTGGGTCTTCTGTACAGACGTAAAGTTTTCAATGTCCATGGTATCCATGACCTGACCGCCCATGCGCTCCGCCACGATCCCGGTTTTGATGCCTTTACGTGCTGCATAGATGGCAGAGGTATTCCCCGCAGGTCCACCACCGATCACCAGGACATCAAAGGCATCTTTGGCATTCAGCTTTTCCGCATCTTTCGCGGCTGCATTGCTATCCAGCTTGGCAATGATTTCTTCCAGTGTCATACGACCTTGACCGATATGCTGGTTGTCCTGGAACACCATTGGTACTGCCATGATCTTGCGTTCTTCCACTTCTTCCTGGAAGAAAGCACCATCAATCATGGTCGCTGTAGTGCCCGGGTTATAGATGGCGATCAGGTTGAGTGCCTGAACCACATCCGGACAGTTATGGCAGCTTAACGATACGAACACGTCAAAGTTAGATTGAACCCCCAGACTCTTGATATTCGCCAGTACTTCATCTGAAACTTTCGGTGCATAACCTGAGGTTTGCAGCAATGCCAGGATCAGCGAGGTGAACTCATGGCCCATTGGCAAGCCTGCAAAGAACACACGCGGTTCTTCACCAGCTTTTGCAATCCCGAAACTTGGCGCACGTGCATTGGTCCCGTCAAAGCGTGCAGTCACCAGATCAGACAGTGCAGCTACTTCGGAAACCAGTTCCTGGATTTTGGCTGACTTGTCAGAGCCATCTAAAGTCGCGACCAGTTCAATCGGGCCTTCTAGGCGTTCTAATAGGGTTTTAAGTTGAGCTGAAGTATTTTGATCTAACATTGCTAACGTCTCCAAAGGAGTAAATGTTTATTTGATAACAGGATATTAAATGAATTGAATAAATAGGTAAAACAGTTTGTTTTTATTTTATTGATCGATATTTTAGATTATAAATCCAATCATAGATTTTATGCTGCCTTGTTTTTATTTTTGGGCTGTGTTGAGCAAGTTGAATAGTTTGACTTAAAAATAGCACTGAAATTCCATTAAAAAAAATGCTCCCTATTCAGGAGCATTTTGGGAAATTAATGAATCCGCTGTTCGATACGAAGTGATCGACCCTTGATTGAGTTGGCCAAGAAAAACAAGATTAGGCTGAGTAGCGCCGATAAAATAGCGACACCAATAATGACCAGATTCGTGATCTGACTTAACTGATCCGCTTGTTGCACCTGCGTATTTACACTTTTGGCGACTGGTGTCATGGCTTGACCATAGACCTGTTGCTGCATGGTCCAGATTTGTTCAGGCTTGAAACCATATTGTTCAAATTTAGGATCCTGTTTTTCTGCTTCAACCAAGTTTAAAACATAGGGTTTTGCGGCAGATAAATCCTGCGGCTTATGCAGCAATGCCGTTTGCGCCAATAAATAAGATTTCACCGGTGCTGCAATCTCTGAATCGGCCAGATAACGGGCAATTTCACTGTCATTGATATTGCTGTCGTAATACACCACTTGCTGATAAGCATCATCACGATCATTACGTAGATCATGCTGCCAGTAAGTCAATCCTGACCAGATCACGATAAAAGCAATCAGCCAGCCAACAAATTTCAGCACAAAAGACTGAAAGCGCACATAAAAGAAACGCAACTTTTTCAGTAAGCCAATCACAAAAAATGCGCCGATAAAAGAGGCGAAAATTTTAATAATCAGCCAGCCAAACCAGCTCAGCAAACTAAAAAAATAATCTGGACTATCACCAATGCTGGCCAGTGTGGCATCTACACTGACCGGTAAATGCAACTGCTGTACTTGAGTACTCAGGCCAAAAAAACCATAGACCAGTTCCTGCTGGAAAAACAGGCTCATCATTGAGGCTATAAATACGGTGGAGGTGGTCAAACCCAATAGCATCAAATTGCGTTGACGTTTCTTGAGTGCAACTACCCCCTGCTTGATGTCCTGAGGCTTAACGGCGTATTCATCTAAGGGCGGCAATCTCTACTCCTTCTTATAGATTTTAGCCCTACCTGATTTAGTTGGGCTTGGATCCACTGGTACTTGATTCAATTACCAAATGATTCAGATTATCCTGTAAAGCTTTTAAACGCACGGTCGCTTCTGTACGTTTTTGTACACCTTCTTTCTGGATCTGAATCACATCATTTACAGTTTTAATGAGGGTATTTTGCACATGTTCAAGCGTTTCGATGTCAATCACCGAGCGCTGGTTGGCTTTAGCCGTATCGACCGAGTTCTGATGTAACAGGTCTGCATTACGGCGCAGCAGCTCATTAGTGGCATCATCAATGGTATTGGCCAGCTGTACACTGTTCTTCTGTTCGCTTAACGAAATCGCCAGACTGATCTGGTTTTTCCACGCCGGTAAAGTAATGTTTTTGATCGCATAGAACTTGTCGACTAGCATCAGGTTATTCGATTGGATAATCCGGATCATTGGCAAGGTCTGCATCGCAGATTGCTGCAGGACCTGTAAATCACTGACCCGTTTTTCCAGATTATTGGCCAGATGGTTCAGGTCATAAATTTTCTGGGTGGTGCTCTGATCTTGCGGCAAGGCAGTTAAAGCGGAAATTTCCTGCTGCAGCTCCTGTTCGCGTAAACGGCCTGCAGCGATATGCACCCCGAGCTGTTTATATTCATCCTGTACCCCGTCAAACATTTTATCCAGGGTATCAACACGTGCTTTCAAACCGGATTGCGAGGTTTCAATCTCTTTCACCAGCACATCTAGCTGCTCTTTAGTGGTATTGAAATGTGCATCAAAGTTATCTTTCGCACCTTTGAATTTGCTGATGATATTGCCAAAAAAACCCGAGCTTTTCTTTTTATTGAGAATACTGCTGGTATTCAGCTGCTGAGCCACCTGTACCACCTGATTCAGCTTTTGTCCTGTCGCATCCAGATCTCTATTTTGCACCAGATTCAGTAATTCATCGGTATAGGTCGAAGTTTTGGTCGCAATATTTTTACCATATTCAGCCACGCTGTTATGACTCATGTTCTGCAACTCTTTACGTGCAGCCAGCACCTCCTGAAAGTCAGCAGGCTGCAAGCCCAGTTCTTTCAGGTCCATTTGCTGGAATTTTTGTTCGACCAGTTCATTCGAGCTTTCAACAGGTAAATTTACTAAATCAGACTTGGTCATAGTTCACCTTATATTGTTATGTTTTCGAGGGATTTTTTTAACGTTTTAATCAGACTCTCACGGCTATTATCAAGTTTTTCCAGATCACTTGTCGAGTGTTTCGTCTGGCTTTGTTTGACATGATATTGCCAAGCCGGAATCAAGACCTGCTGTGCTTCCTTAAAGCGATCTAGCAAACTAAAGGAAAGCTGCTGCGAAAGCTGCATCTGGGTAATGGCAATGTCATTACTGCTTTGCAAAGTACGTAGGGTATTGATTTTTTTAGAGAGGCGTTCTGAAAAATTATCCAGTGGATGCTGGTTTTTGACGAATAGCGGATATTCAGATAAAAACTCATCTGCTGCGACAATGTGCTTGGCCATCTGTTCGCGCAAACCCAAAAGCTGCTGAAAACGCGACTGCGATTTCTGGATTTCAATCTGTAATTTACGGCTTAAATGATCGGCCTGGTCTAGCAGACGGTCCAGCCGTTGATAATATTCCACCTGACTTGAGCCATAATCCAGATCGATGCCCAGCCATTTTTGTAGGGCATTAAATTTACGTTTTTTCAGATATTTTTTAGATTCCGCCAAGGCATGAATCAATTGCTCAATGGTCTGGCTTAACTGTTGGGTCAAGTGCGGATCTACACCATTCAATAAAACGGACTGTGCCTGAATCAAAGCGTCTGCATAATGATTCAGCCCATATTGATTATCCAGTACAGGCACAAGCTCATTACGCTTAATCGCCAGAATTTCCTCTCGATCAAGCATCATGTCAGTCAAGGCAGGTAGAGCTTCAAAGCGCGACATGGTTGAGGCGATATCCTTTAAAAAAGTGAAACAAAGAAATTTTGAACATCTTCGAATGTAGCAAAAAAACAGACCGCGTTGTGTATATTTATCCAGGAATTCGTTACATCACTTTAACTAAATCCATGTTTTATCTTTATTTTAATGATGATTTTGGCAATAGAATCCAATTGCAGAGATAAATGGCTACATAGCATTTTGAGAATTATTTAACTTTAAGCATTTAGAACTTTAGAATTTATTTAATCTGATCTAAACGCTTAAAACATCAGGTTTTACTTAAAATCCATATACAAAAAAAGCCATATTGCTATGGCTTTCAAGGATGATCCAACGCTGGCTTAAAGATAATCCCCTTCGCTCTCCGGCTGAAACAGCACTTTTTCGATGGTCACTTTCATCGTATGACCATCTGGTTGTGGCCATTCAATGGTTTGACCTTCCGCTAAGCCCAAAATGGCGGCGCCTATCGGCGCGATCACATTGACCTGTCCCTTTTCACCCTTAAACTCATGCGGGTAAACCAAGGTCACTTCGACCGTTTCTGTTGAAGGTGCAATCGTCAACAGTACACGTGAATGCATGGTCACGATATTGCTTGCGATTTCTTTTGGCTCAACTACTTCGGCACGTGCCAGTTCATCCTCTAAGCGAATCATGGTTTCACTCAGCTTACTCTGGTTCTCCAGCATCGTTTCCAGACGCTGTAAATCCTGCTCAGATAAAATAATGTTGGGTTTAGTCATCCTTATTACCTTGTTTAATGCATAAATGAAAAATTAATCAATCAACCGCCAGCAGCATTTTTAAATACAGGATTTACCCATCTTCAAATGATACCGATCCATATAACGTCTAAATAAAAAGAATGATGTCATTCACAGCGCTTATATCAGTATCACCTTACAGTAACATGAGATTCACTCAAGCTCGTCATCTACTATGATATTCATCTTGGATATCCCTGTCGTTTTTAAAGCATCAGGTTTTTGAGAATAATTGCTGTAAATAATTTCAAGCAAAGCATGCAACGAATGCATTCATTCTTTTAAAGCATTTAAAAATACAAATAGTTGATAAAAGACTTTAAGCCAGATTGAGAAAAACTCAATATGATTTTATTGATGACTCAATCTCTTACGGCATGGAAATTGATCTATATAAGCCCGATCAAGTCTAAACATCTTTTACATCGTTATTTTTACAGCTATAAAAAAAGCTCCCGGTTGGGAGCTCCTTTCCGTTTATAAGCGATTATGCATAAACTGGGAATTTAGCACATACCGCTGCAACTTTCTCTTTCACCGCGTTGATAACAGCTTCATCGCCTTTAGCATCTAGGATGTCAGCGATCCAGCCTGCAAGTTCACGCACTTCAGCTTCGCCAAAACCGCGAGTTGTTACTGCAGGTGTACCGATACGGATACCTGAAGTGACGAACGGAGAGCGTGGATCGTTTGGTACAGAGTTTTTGTTCACAGTAATGTGAGCAGCACCTAACCAAGCGTCAGCTTCTTTACCTGTGATGTCTTGTTTGATTAAAGACAACAAGAACAAGTGGTTTTCAGTACCACCAGAAACTACGTCATAACCACGAGCGATTAATACTTCAGCCATTGCTTTCGCATTCACAACTACTTGTTGCTGATAAGCTTTGTATTCAGGTGCCATTGCTTCTTTAAAGCAGATTGCTTTTGCAGCAATTGCGTGAACCAAAGGACCACCCTGGTTGCCTGGGAATACAGCCGATTGAAGTTTCTTCTCGATTTCTTCGTTTGCTTTCGCAAGAATAAGACCAGAACGTGGACCACGAAGTGTTTTGTGAGTCGTCGTCGTCGTAACGTCAGCAATTTGCACCGGGCTTGGGTAAACGCCAGCAGCAACTAAACCTGCAACGTGAGCCATATCAACAAACAGATAAGCGCCAACTTTGTCCGCGATTTCACGGAAACGCTGCCAGTCAACGATCTGGCTGTATGCAGAGAAACCAGCAACGATCATGCGTGGCTTATGCTCAAGCGCTAAACGCTCAACTTCTTCGTAATCGATCTCGCCAGTTTCAGGGTTTAAACCGTACTGAATCGCATTATATGTTTTACCAGAGAAGCTTACTTTTGCACCGTGAGTCAAGTGACCACCGTGAGCAAGGCTCATACCCAGAACTGTATCGCCCGGGTTCAGAAGCGCTAAGTAAACTGCTGAGTTTGCTTGTGAACCAGCATGTGGCTGAACGTTAGCATAATCAGCACCAAAGAGTTCTTTAGCACGGTCAATCGCCAATTGTTCGATAACGTCTACATACTCGCAACCGCCATAGTAGCGTTTACCTGGGTAGCCTTCCGCATATTTGTTAGTAAGTTTTGAACCTTGAGCTTCCATAACTGCTGGTGAGCAGTAGTTTTCAGAAGCGATTAGCTCAATATGAGCTTCTTGGCGAGCATCTTCATTCGAGATTGCTTGAGCTAATTCTGGATCAAATTCAGCGATAGAGATATTGGCAAACATTAGCGAGGTCCTATTGATTTAGGGCTTTTAAGCCGTGCTAAGATTGGCGCGTATTGTAGCATGAAGTTTTAAATTTTCGATCATGAACTTTATTCAGTTTGCAATAAAAATGGCTCATGTCTAAAAAAACATGAGCCATTCAGATAAAAATAAGTTATTGAATTGGCATTAGAGATTTTACATCTGAAATAATATTAGGAATATTCAGTGCATAGACGCTACCATGATCCCATTTAGTCGCATTTGACTCATCCGTAATATAACGTACTGAAGTTTGTTTCTGATTGGCGAGTGCAACTAAAACATCTGTTGCTGCTTTGGGAACGGTACTATCTGCTGAACCCTGATAAATAATCACTGGCGTAGAAACTTTAACAAGTAAAGGCTGAGAATCTTTTTCCAAGAAGCTCTTTACGACTGGAATATTCATAAAGTTAGTTTGAGTACGCGGATATCCTTCTAAAGTTCCGTTATTTTGAGCATACTGTCCCATTGCAGCACCAAATTTATTACCCAGTACATCATAGCAATCAGTTTCCGCATTCTTGGCGATCTGGTCAGTCGGTGTTTTAAAAATCTGGCTATATTGCAGATTTGGGTTTGGATTACGTAAACCGGCAGTAATCAATGCCGTGAACGTATCTAAAGACGCCAAAGTTCCAATTTTTTTATCCAGATTTGTTTCTTGTCCCGCCTGTTGTTCACCTCCTGTCAAAATCAGATTGAAATTTGAAGCCGGTGCTAAAGCTACCGTACCTTTATAGGTCATCTTAGAAGCACGTGCTGCATATTGCGCAGCACCTAAAGCTGCCTGTCCCCCTTGAGAATGCCCAACAGCCATCCATTGACTAGATGCATCTGTCCCTAAATAATCTTTTGCAGCGACAACGGCATCGGTAATCGAATAGGCTTCACTCTTGAGATTCAGGAAAGGATGGAGCTCTTTTCCACCAGGCTCACCTAAACCTTCATAATCGGGTGCAACGACCACATATCCCGCTTGAAGAAATCCAGCAATCATATTCCTGATAAAAGGATTCAGTGCATTTCGACTTGGTGCACATTGGTCAGCAACGCCAGTCGTGCCATGAGCCCATGCGAC
Source organism: Acinetobacter sp. AS5 (assembly GCF_048957595.1). Taxonomy (NCBI): domain Bacteria; kingdom Pseudomonadati; phylum Pseudomonadota; class Gammaproteobacteria; order Moraxellales; family Moraxellaceae; genus Acinetobacter; species Acinetobacter sp. AS5. The sequence continues at coordinate 7,605 of NZ_JARDAL010000022.1, forward strand.
GATCGGCCATCCCTTTGCTGGTGGTGTTCCCTCAGGGGTGAACACCAATGCAGTCGCTTGTGTTTCTTTACCATTAATCCCTAACATCTTATAAGTCATGATCACACTTTCGTCAGCGATCCCGGCGAAATCCGTTTCAGTATAGGCCACCGGGGTTGCCACCACCGGATTGTCTATATCATTTACAGGAAGAGCAGGTTTGGACTCGTAAAAACGATCATTATCACTATCATCGTTACAAGCAGTTAAGGCCACACTTAATGTGAGAAGAGTACAGGTCAATACTTGACGTTTCATCGATCTTATCCTTATCTTATTTATTATCATCTCTAATGAGTTTTTCTGGTTTTATCTTTAACAAACGATAAAACCACATGTAATTTCCCAATTTATCTAAACAATATCAAGAAAAGAATGCGTTATTTTTTCTATTAAATTCGCACCGGTTTAGATTTATTATGAAATCAACAAACTTTAAAATAGAGAATTTCTCCTCTCCAGAACTATACAAATAGTCGTCATACGTTAAAAAGCCTGCAATTAATACAGAAATAAAGCAATTCAATTGTCAGTTGCAAAATAATAATGTTAGATTTTACTCTCCTCTCTTTTTCAGGCACATTTCCGACATGCAGGCCATTATTCTTGATACCGAAACGCATACTTTAAATGGTCAACCCATCGAAATTGCTTATGCGCCTGTAGAAATTGTAGAGCATAAAATCAGTCTGGATAAAAGCCGCCTGTTTGATCAGCTTTATTCATGTGACGAAGCCATTTCTTTTGCTGCCATGGCCGTGCATCATATTCTGGAATCGGATCTGGAAGGTCAGCCGCATTACAGTACCTTTCGCCTGCCTGATGAAACCGTCTACATGATCGGCCATAATATTGATTATGACGTCCGTGCCATCGAAAAATGTGGTGTAGATACTTCAAAAATCAAGGCGATTTGTACACTGGCTTTAGCACGTCGGGTCTGGCCAGATGCAGAAGCACACAATATTTCTGCACTGATTTATATGATCACCAAAGGCAGCGAAAGAGCGCGTGAAATGATTCGTAAAGCGCATCGTGCCGATATGGATATTATTTTAACTGCCAATATTTTGATGCATATTGTGCATCATTTAAAAATCAACAGTATGCAGGAATTATTCGATGCTTCTGAAGATGCGCGAATTCCACGTACGATTAATTTTGGTAAACATCGCGGCACCGCTATTGCAGAACTACCTGCTGACTATGTGCAATGGTTACTGCGTCAGGATGAACTCGATCCTTATTTACGCAAGGCACTTGAAAATACGGCGATCACGACATTATAGGTTTTATTAAAATAAACCTCTGTATTTTAATAAATACTTCATATTAATGTAATTTTCACAGATTATGCTCTAGCTGAATTTAAGCAACAATCTATTCAGCTATGATGCATTTTTATAAAACTCAACGTGGGATCGAGGTGCTACAGGATCGCTCCATCCCACTGACCGCACGCCAACGCCGCTTACTGGTTCTGATCGGCAGCCAGGATTTCAACTTATTAAATGATGGCTTAAAACAACAGCTTGCTCCTACCGAACTCTTAGATCAGCTTTATGCCATGGATTTAATTATTCCAGCTGAAACGGGCGAGGTAGCCATCAGTCAAAAGCAGGCTGATGCAAGAACAGATACAAAAGTTGACCTGGCACACTCCGAGATTCACCGATCGTTGGACTCATCGATAGCAGCAGCTTCTGCGACAAAAGAACTCCATCCTGAGATGGAATCCATTAAAGTAGCGCAGGACATTCCATCTGCTGAAACGGATTCAAGCCATGCAAAAAAGCTGCCTGAACTGCAACCTATGTCTTTTGAAGACCTTAAATATATGATGATGGAAAGCTTACAAAAATATTGTGGCTTGATGGCCAAGCAGCAAATTCATCAGATTTTACAGGCGCCGGATACGCGCAGTTTAAAACTGTGCCAAATGCAATGGATCACGTCCCTTCAGGAAAGCCGTATTGCTCCCCAAGAATTGAATCACATTCTGAAGCAGATTAATTTTGCTTTAGATCAATTGCAGTAAAATGAAGTGCCTGAATAAGAATATCTTAGTCTTTTAAACTCTTAAATAAGCGAGTTTAACAATGAAGCATTGTTAATTATTTAAGATAACTAATTGGTTATTTGATATATTTATATTTAAGCGAAATTTAAAGCTCGAAATATCCGACTTAAGCGTGATAGAAAAAGAATTACAATCCCGCCATATAGTGAGCATAGACATCCCATTGGATCATGTATATGTCACATTATTTAGAATTCGATGCGTTCGATAATCCCATGCAACTGATTAAAATTGGCAATTGGGTGATCACCTTTTTAAGTCCGGTTGAAGAACTGCAATTTGTGCAACTGGCGATTACCTACGTACTTCCCCGCCAGATCAGTGACAGCTTGCAACCGCGCCGTGTGTTGATTCAAAAAAGTCCCATTGAGCATCATTGGCTGATTCAGGCCATTGAATGTTTTGACAGCACGACTCGTCAGGAAATTTCTTTAAGCCCTGAGCATACAACCGCACAGCAAACTTTAGCGCAGATTTTGCAAGAATTTGAAAAATATGATGTGAATGTACAGCTTAAACAGATTTAACCACCTGCCCATTCTATTGATTTTTTATCAAAATTGGATATTTCTTCGGCCAATCAAGGCCCACTACCACGTTGTCTTCTCTTAGAGATTGAGTCAACTTATGATTTTAGCTGCACACATTAGCATCCAAGCTAGCAAATACCAAAGTATAAAAAACTCACCTAAATGGTGAGTTTTTTAACTGCTGAATCGGTGATTTCGGATAAATAAGTTCAATTTTTTTCTACCTATCTGAAGTTCACTGATTAAATTATTCGACAACGCGATAAATATTTGAAGATTGTTGGCTTTCAAATAATAGCTCAATACTCGGCAGAATTGTTTCACCATCCACCACGATATGTTCAATTTTTTTGACCAACTCAGCTGCATGATGAGTGTTGTGCTCTGCAAAGGAACGCAGCATAGCTTTCGCCTCAATCACTTTGCTAAATTGATCTTTCACCTTGATATCAATCATCTTTGACATTTTTCCTTCCTCTCTCATTATCCAATTTGCAGTTTTTTATACCATAATTAGCCAAGCGATTAATCTTCAAGATGTTAGCGAATTTGGCAATGTAAACTTTTTTATCTGGATGGATTATAAGAAAAAGAATATTAAACTGAATGAATTGCGCAGACATTAAAAAAGCTCGCATTTCTGCGAGCTCTGTGTTGGATGGCTAGTGCTAGATTTATTGTCTGGTGATAAACATCAAACTCAACTAACTGTCATTGATCCGTCCAACTTATCGGTAGCGTCTTATTGGTTTTACGACCTACCATGAGTTCAATATAGCAGTATTTTTTTAACCGACAATACCCTTTTACACTTCTAAAAGAAGACTTATACAAGATTTCAATTGTCATTTTTTACAAGTAGATTAAAATGTTTCTGGCTTGTCGTACGAAGAATTCTATATTTATATCGTCTTTATTTAATTCATTGATTTCTAGAAAAATACCCTATTAAGCATACAAATTTCTGTTGCATAGCGGGCTCAACACTTTCTTTCATAACCTTGATAAGCGCTTCAAAATATAAACTGGAATATGATTTTTTTTATAAAAATACTTCCGGAAAAGGACGCAATATTCAAAAAAACTACTGTCATAGAATCTATACGACTAATTTTAAAAGGTTATCTTTAAAAATTGGCGATAAATCAATCTCTTTATTAAGGTAAAATTAACCGTATTTTTGTCTGAGTACTTCATCATTTAGATGGACGGATCAAAATTATTGAATAGATTTTCTGAACATTAAATATCATATTTTTATTTGCAGCATAGTCAAATATTCAGAATCCTAGCCAGCTTTTCAAATCCACCCTATTTACAGCCAAGCGATCTATAAATTCTCAATTTGATTAAAATAAAAACTCCCACCTAAGGGGAAAATTAATTTTATATCAACCTTAAACATTGAATATAAATGCAATACAATGCTCATAAATACATCGAGATATATCTAATTTTTTATGTCAGCTAATAATTTTAGGAAACATCTTGATCTCAATTTAAGGCAGTTAATACTTTTATTGGCTATTTTTAGTGTGTCTAGCCTTTTTATTATTTCTCTCATTATTAGCTATCAGATCGTAAAAAATCAGTTAATCGATAATTCTCTTGCCTTAAACTCTGACCATGCCCATAAAATTGCATTAAGCACAGACAACCATTTTAGAAATATGCTTCTTGAACTGGACTATAGCGCCAAGATATTAGGGCAAGACTTTAATAACAATGAGCTGAGAGAAGCCGAGGTCAATAAATTAAAATATCAGTCTGAACACTATAACAGTGTCGTGATCAGTGATACCCAAGGCAGACTAATCAATTTTTCGCCGAATATTCTGCATATTGATAGAAGTAAAATACAACATACTCAAGGGATTACTGACTCTCTTTATAACAAATCCACTTATATATCTTCACCCTATTTTTCTGTGCAAAAAAACATGATCGTGTTTATATCTCAACCTATTTTTGACAAGTCAAATCACTATCAGGGCTTCATAGGTTCAGCGATTTATTTAAAAGAAAAAAATGTGATTAATCAGCTTCTAACCACTTATAAAAATTATAAGAATAGTTATATGTATGTGATTAACAATGAAAATAAAATTATTTTTCATCCGGATCGTAAAAGAATCGGTCAATCGGCCAGCAATAATACTGGTCTGGAATATATGCATGCACATAAAAATGGTCAAATTCGTTTAATCAACAGCCAGGGCGTTGATAATCTGGCAGGTTTTTCTCATATTCCGACTTCAAACTGGATCGTGGTTTCCCAGCAACCTACCCATGACTTACTTAAACAGACAAATTCTATCCTCTATAAATTAGCCGCAGGATTCTTTTTATTTTATCTGCTTGTTTTTTATATTGTATGGCGACTGTCTGATTCTATCTCGGCCCCATTGAACCAACTGGCAGATATGGCGAGTTTACTGAATCAGGCAGAAATCGGCTCAAAAATTAAGGATATCCAGCCCTGGTACTATGAGGTCACAAAATTCAAGTTAGCCCTACTGCTGAGTGTTCGAAAATTTTCACAACAAATGAGCAAGATGGATCATCATATTAATACAGATCCTTTAACCGGCTTGATGAATCGTCGTGGTTTGAATTATGTCATGACTCAAAACATGAAAATGAACATCCCTTTTTCAGTGCTTCTGATGGATGTTGATCATTTTAAAAACATTAATGACAATTACGGTCATGATCAAGGTGATGTTGTCTTAAAGCATATTGCCAAGACGATGCAGCAAAAATTTCGTAAAGATGATATTTGCTGCCGCTACGGTGGTGAAGAATTTATCATTATTATACCGAACAGCAATCTCACTGAAGTTTATGAAAGCGCAGAAAGGTTCAGAAAAGAAATTGCAGGTAAAGAGATTCAGGACATAGGTCACATTAGTATTTCGATTGGTATTGCTTCTTGGCCAGACAGTTCTAAAAATATTCTAGACGTTTTGAAAATTGCCGATAACAATCTTTATCGGGCGAAAGATGATGGCCGTAACTGTGTGCGATACTAATTTGATTTATTTTTCAGTTTTATAGCTTAAATAAATGGTGCGCTCAGCGGGACTCGAACCCACGCCACAGGCTTCGGAGACCTGTACTCTATCCAGTTGAGCTATGAGCGCATCTTTTTTGGATCGCGCACATCATAACAAAAAAAAGCATAAGGTAAAGCAACTATCTCTAACTTCATCATTTTTATGCTTAGACTTTATACAATGTTCCAAAACCGCAACACAGAATTCCGTGTCAATCACTTGGATTATTTGCCGAGATCACTCACAATATCTCAACTTTTCACCATTTGAGATATTCATGACTGATGCACTGATCTTAAGGGATTTGTCTAAGACCTATCGCAATGGCTTTCAGGCATTGAAAGGAATTAACTTAAATGTACCAGAAGGTGAATTTTATGCGCTACTGGGACCCAATGGCGCAGGAAAATCGACCACCATCGGTATTATCAGTTCATTAACAAAAAAAACCTCCGGTACAGTCGAAATTTTTGGTCATAATCTGGATACCCATCCTTCTCAGGCCAAACAGTGTCTAGGTGTGGTGCCTCAGGAATTCAACTTTGCCCAGTTTGAAAAAACCTTCGATATTTTGGTGACTCAGGCAGGCTATTACGGCATTCCTAAAAAAATTGCACAGGAACGGGCGGAGCTTTATCTGACCAAACTGGGTTTATGGGAAAAGCGTTCCACTCAGGCCCGCATGTTATCCGGCGGGATGAAACGTCGCCTGATGATTGCGCGTGCCATGATGCACGAACCGAAACTGCTGATTCTGGATGAACCGACAGCTGGCGTTGATATTGAGTTGCGTCGTTCGATGTGGGAATTTTTGAACGAGATGAATGAAAAAGGCACCTCCATCATTCTGACCACGCATTATCTAGAAGAAGCGGAAATGCTGTGTCGCCGTATTGCGATTATCGATCGCGGTGTGATTAAAGAAGACACCACCATGAAAAGCTTCCTGAGTCAGCTCAATGAAGAATCGTTTATTTTTGATCTGGCCGAACCGATTGAACCTTTGCATCTGGATATCATCGGCGTGCGATTTAACCTGATCGATCCGATGACTTTAGAAATCACCATGGACAAGGCGCATAGCATGAATGATCTGTTCCAGTTGCTGGAATCACAGAATATTCAGGTGCGCAGTATGCGCAATAAATCCAATCGTCTGGAAGAACTTTTTGTGAAAATGGTCGAGAAAAATCTGGATGGAGCTGCGCAATGAACATTAATCAACTCAGCGTAGCTTTATATACCATTATCTATAAAGAAGTGCGTCGCTTTATGCGCATCTGGCCACAAACCCTGTTGCCACCTGCAATCACCATGAGCTTGTACTTCGTGATCTTTGGTAATCTGGTCGGCTCACGCATTGGAGAAATGGGCGGCTATAGTTATATGGAGTTCATTGTGCCCGGTCTGATTATGATGGCCGTGATCACCAACAGCTATGCCAACGTCTCATCTAGTTTCTTCAGCTCAAAATTCCAGAAAAGCATTGAAGAACTGATCATGAGTCCGGTACCGATGCATGCCATTTTATGGGGTCATGTGCTGGGCGGTGTGATTCGTGGGATATTGGTTGCGATCATTGTCAGTGCAGTGAGCTTATTTTTTGCTGACTTATATATCACCAACTGGTTTGTGACTATATATACCGTCTTGATTACTTCCCTGCTGTTTTCCTTGGGTGGTTTTATTAATGCCGTCTATGCCAAATCTTTCGATGATATCTCGATCATCCCGACTTTTGTGTTAACGCCACTGACCTATTTAGGTGGTGTGTTTTATGCTATTTCGAGCTTAAGCCCATTCTGGCAAAATTTATCTTTAATTAATCCTGTCGTGTATATGGTCAATGCGTTCCGCTATGGCATTTTAGGACATAGCGATGTCAATGTTGCCATTTCACTGACAGTGATTACCTTATGTTGCGCCGTGCTGTATGCAGTGGCCTATCATTTACTCTCCCGTGGTTCAGGAATGCGTGAATAATGAGTGTAGAACAATCTCTCCTTGGTAAAGACACCAATTACCCGACAGAATATCAGCCTGATGTTCTGTTTCCGATTTCGCGCGCGCCTGCCCGTGAACAATACGCACATGTCGAAGCGATTCAGCAAGGTGCAGACTGGTGGCATGTATTTGAAATTTCCTGGTTAAATTCAACCGGTGTGCCGCAAGTGGCTATTGGCCGCATTAGCTTGCCAGCGTCTTCGCCGAATCTGATTGAATCCAAATCCTTAAAACTGTATTTCAATAGCCTGAATTTTGCCAAGTTTGAATCTCAAGATGCCTTTATCACGACGGTCGAAAAAGATTTATCTGCTGCGGCTGAAGCTGAAGTTAAACTGCAATTGTTTCAGGTCGATGAATTAGAGATCAGCAAGCCGGAAGGTATCTGTATTGATGAGCTGACACCTGAGCGCCTAGAAAATCATCCAGATGCCAGCTTATTGGCTTTGGATGCGGATGATGCAGCAGAAGGCGAAATCCAGCTGTATTCACATTTACTCAGAAGTAACTGTCCAGTCACTGGCCAGCCGGACTGGGGAACAGTTTTTATACGTTATCAGGGTAAAAAACCTTGTTATAAGAGTATTTTAGCTTATATTATTTCCTACCGTCAGCATAATGGGTTCCACGAACAATGTGTGGAGCAGATGTTTGCCGATATCTGGCAACAACTGAAACCAGAAAAGCTGATGGTCTACGCAACCTATACACGCCGTGGTGGATTGGATATCAACCCTTGCCGTGTATCGGATTTAACATGGATGCCTCGCCCTATTCGTTTAGCGCGACAATAAAAAACATTGAGGTTGAACAATGCCATTTTTTGGGTTTATTCCTTCTGCAGAGCTTTTAAATACAATTCAGACTGCACAAAAAAACAAAAATTCAAGTGAGCCGCTTTACCCATTGCGTGATAAAACCGCATTGATGATTAATGATGAAATTATTGATGCGATTCTCACCGAGCTAGTGCGTCGCTTCCCTACCAGTGATAAACGCGATACTGCGGAAAAACTGGCTGGCTATATTAAGTCGACTGTTGCGGTTTTGCTGAAGCAGCTTTTGAGTAAAGCGCCGAATGATGTGGTCAGAGAGTCGATTGCATTCTCTGAGCGCAGTCTGTTTAAAGATCCTGAAGGACATTTCCGCATTGGTGAGTCACTGGATGCCAGTCTGGTGACGAATTTAAAGCATCATTATGCGGAACTTAAAGCCGGTCAGAGTATCGATAAACAAGCGTTCAGTAACTTGTACAAGCAATTTGGTGAAGCGACAGTACGACATTTTATGGTCGACTTTAATAAAACCCTGGATCTTGGCATGATCAAACGTAAGGCAGCAGATATTGGCGCATCTGCAGTGATCAAGGCTATCAATATGGCAGCAGATAAAATTATTCTGAATTTGAATAAAGATGAGCTGCGCGCCATGGCCGAATATCACGACACTTTGTTCTATACAGAATAGTTTTAGATAGCATGATTTCAAGATTCTCTGTAAATCTTGAGGAATTAGCCTGACTTCAGTCAGGCTTTTTTATGATCAGTGAAATAGCTTGTTACAGATAAGCAGCTCTATAAGACAGACTGCCGTAAAAATAGCCAATCCATCGCTATTTTTGTATAAGCGGCTAGGTCTCTTATTCATCCGAATGTTATCTTTAATCTGGCACTTTAAGTCTCACGATTGAAAAAATTTTATCAATCTTTTTCATGGCATGATTCAAATGACATCGTCAGCAACTCATCAAAAAAACTGGAAATCGTAGCAAGATGTTGAAATCGGATTTTTATAAAAAGTTTAAGCAGCTTTCAATCGCACTTACCGCATTCGGTCTCAGCAGTTTGAGTCTGGCCAACGATTTCCAATATCACCCCTCTTATGCCGTTTTTAAGCAAAACGCCATGCAGCGCTATGGGCTGAGCGCCCAACAAGTAGATTCCGCCATGAACGGTACGCGTAATTTGCCTAATATCATCAATATCATGAATCGCCCAGGTGAAAGTAAGCCTTGGTATTCGTATAAGACTAACTTCCTGGCTGAATCTACCATTCAGCGCGGCGTACGCTTTAAACAGCAATATGCAGAAACGCTTAACCGTGCTGAACAGCAGTTTGGTGTGCCGCAATCGATCATTCTGGGCATTTTAGGTGTAGAAACCGGTTTTGGCAGCAACAAGGGTTCTTTTGTCACTCGTGATGCCCTAGCAACCTTAGGGTTTGGCTATGAACGTCGTGCCCAGTATTTTCAGGATGAACTGGCTGCTTTAATTGCCTGGTCATATAGAGATGGTGTTGCCACCTCTTCTGTGGTGGGTTCGTATGCCGGCGCTGTTGGCTATCCGCAGTTTATGCCGAGCAACATTCCCAAATTCGGCGTGGACTACGATGGCAATGGTCATATTGACCTGCGTAATTCAGCAGTGGATGCAATAGGTTCGATTGCCAACTATCTGGCACAGCATGGCTGGCAGCGTAATCAGCCGATTGCCTTTCCGGCACGTTATACCGGTTCAAATCCAGATGCAGTAATTGCCAAAGATCTCACCCAGCCTATCCCTTATGGTGAACTCAAAACTCAAGGCATCAGCCCAATGAATCCAATCGTAAAAATTGACGATCTGGATCTGGTCAATGTAATTCAATTACAAGAGAATTATGGCTCGATTTACTATATCACTTATCCAAATTTTCAAGTGATTACCACTTATAATCGCAGCCGTATGTATGCTACTGCTTTGTGGTTATTAGGTACCGAAATTACCAGCCGTTAACACTAAAAATTAATACAAATTATGAAAGTCAACATTTTTATGGGTTAATTTGTGCGTACTTTAAGCAACTTTAATATTATGTTACAATATTGATTATTTTTTGATCAATCATTGTTTATTTTGCGTTCTTTTTTTAACTATTTTAATTAAACACTAGACAGGGTATTGCCGGCATGAATATTATCCATTTCGTTAAATGTAGTTGCATAAGTTAAATATCAGGCATGTTTACATGGTTTTTCAGCCATTTATGAACAACCAATAGATATGCTGTTAGGAGTTGATTCGATGCATTCTTCAATTTTGAAGTCTTTTATGGCCATTGCCACGATCGTCACGCTGACGCAATCGCAGGCAGATATGGTTCCGTCATCTTCATTCACCAATGAAAATGACAATTCGCGTCTTGCCACGCGAGTACTCAATAAAGAAGCTCAAAGCTTCAATTCAAATTTCACAAATTTGAACAGCCTTTCAATCACTGAGCGTTCTGGCGATAAAGTTCGCCGTGAAACCATTGCAGCGAAAATTGAACTTCCTGCAGAAGAGCCTTCAGTGATTGAAAAACTGAATACAGTGGCTTCTAATACTGTACGTAAATTCAGTCAGACAGGTACAGCGTCTTGGTATGGTCGTCAATTCCACGGCCGTAAAACTGCAAGCGGTGAAACCTTTGACATGAACGCAATGACAGCTGCCCATCGTAGCCTGCCATTGAACTGCTATATTCGCGTAACTAACCGCAATAACGGCAAGAGCGTCGTGGTTAAAGTAAATGACCGCGGTCCTTTCCATGGTAACCGTGTTGTTGATTTATCTTACGGTGCTGCGAAACAGTTGGGTATTACCAGTGCAGGTACTGCAAAAGTCAGTATTGAACGTGTCGCTGGTCCAAATTCTTAAGATTTGACCTGCAACGCATTTAACAAAGGCCACAGTAATGTGGCTTTTTTATTGTGCTCATTTTCTAGAAGAATATAAACGTCCCTGCTCAGCCCTATCTCAAAGTTCTTTCAAGAAAATTTTGGCATGCTCATCCTGCCTAATAAAATCCCTTCGCCTGCATGATTAACTTTTGACCATATCCGGATTCTGCTTTATATTTCCAGATAAGCAAAACATGTTCATGGAATGGAGCGAAGAATGAAAACAATATCTGAATGGTTTGATGAATATAGTGACAGCCATCAAAATAAAACCAATAAGCTGATTCACTGGGTCTGTGTACCGACTATCTATTTTTCGATTATTGGCATTCTGGCGCATTTCAGCGCTTTGCTGACTACCCTGCTACTGGTTTTGGCTTTTATCTTCTATGCACGCCTAGATCTTGTTTTGGCAGTAGCGATGGCTACGTTGACTTTGGTCATGGCCTGGCTCATCTGGATTCTGCCAGTCGGTACCGGTTTCTTTATTGCCCTGTTTGTCTTGGCCTGGATTGGCCAATTTTATGGGCACAAAGTGGAAGGTAAAAAGCCTTCATTCTTCAAAGACCTCCAATTCCTCCTCATTGGCCCAATTTGGTGCATGGATGCCTATTTAGGTAAAATCCTACCGAACTGGAAATCACGCCATAACAGCGCAATTATGAGCGTTTAAACGCCATATTCGATTTATCCAATTGGAAGAACCTTATTGATAGGTTCTTCCTTGATGTTTTAACCAGCCATCGACATGTTTTCGCGCAGGGTCATGATGCGTCCAGTGAATCACCCCGCCCTTGTCACTGTATTCATATTCTCCATAAAACTCGATCCGATCCTGTTTTTGAATATTCTGAATACGCGGCGCCAGATCGATATTATGCGCAACCAGTACAGTTTGGCCATTTTGTAATTCGAGGATGAATTTTTGATGGCGCGATCCTTCATGATCATCTGGCAAAACGGCAATCACCTGCCCGCTTGAACGGACCTGCAGATCACTCTGGCGCTGTTGAAACGCCTGTGCAATTCGATCCAGATCATCAGTGGCTTGAGAAGATACTGAGTTAGGCTCTGAATAAAGCGTTTCAGTTGTGGGATTAGATACGGATGGAACAAGTGGCTGAGACTGCTGTAGATCCAGGCCCAGATAAGCAGCAATCAACAATGCAATGACTGCACCGATGCCCAGATTGGTTTTATTTGGCATTTTTTATGACTTTTTTATTAAATGATAAATACATGATCTGAGCTCTATCACTAGACCCAAATCCTGCTCTTGAATTGCTGATGAAGAATAGATCAGCATAAAAAAGCCCCATCAATCAGATAGGGCTTTTTCTAATTCTTCAGGAATTATTTTGCAGCAGCTTGAGCAGCAGCAACTTCTTCAGCGAAGCTCATTTCTGCTTTTTTCTCAATACCTTCACCAACTTCGAAACGAACGAAGTTTGCAACTGTAGTACCAGTTGCTTTAAGAACGTCTGCAACTTTCTTGTCGTTGTCGATTACGTACATTTGACGCTCAAGCACAACTTCATTCAAGTATTTCTCAACAGAACCTACAACCATCTTCTCAACGATGTTTGCTGGCTTGCCTGATTCAAGTGCTTTCGCTTCAGCAATTTCTTTCTCTTTCGCGATAAGCTCAGCAGAAACGCCTTCAGCATTTACAGCAACTGGATTGAACGCAGCAACGTGCATTGCCAAGCCTTTACCTGTAGCTTCATCACCAGTGTAAGAAACAACAACACCGATTTTAAGACCGTGTTTGTAAACTGCAAGGTTTTCGCCTTCAACAATTTTCGCACGACGTACTTGGATGTTTTCACCGATTTTTTGAACAAGAGCGATACGCGCTTCTTCAACAGTCGTACCATCTTCTAGTTTCAATTCAGCGATTTGAGCAGGATCAGTTACGTTTGCAGCAAGTGCAGCAGCAGCAACTTTCGCAGAGAAACCAGCAAAGTTTTCGTCTTTTGCAACGAAGTCAGTTTGACAGTTAACTTCTAGAAGAAGTGCTTTGTTGCCGTCTTGAGCAATTGTGATCGCGCCGTCAGCAGCAATGTTACCTGCTTTTTTAGCAGCTTTCGCTTGACCAGATTTACGTAGGTTGTCGATCGCTAGTTCAACGTCGCCGCCCGCTTCTGTCAAAGCTTTTTTACATTCCATCATTGCAAGACCAGTACGATCGCGCAATTCTTTAACCATGCTTGCTGTAACTGCAGTCATGTTTATCTCCTAAATTCGGTAGAAAATGAATTCTTTTTAGAACAGAAACGGCCCAGAGGAGTTCTCATGGGCCGCCTGCATACATAACGCTTACTTTGCCACCATCACATGTCGCAAAAATGACAAGCTAGCGTCAAACGCATTAAGCCTCAGAAGCTGGAGCTTCTTCTGCTTTAGCTTGTGCATTTGCTTGTGATTGAGCATATTCTTTACCAGCAAGAATCGCATCAGCCATAGCAGAAGCATAAAGAGTTACTGCACGGATCGCATCATCGTTACCCGGGATAACGTAGTCTACGTTGTCTGGGTTAGAGTTTGTATCAACGATACCGATTACAGGAATACCAAGGTTCTTCGCTTCTTTGATAGCAATCGCTTCGTGATCAACGTCGATTACGAATAATGCGTCAGGTAAACCACCCATGTTTTTAACGCCGCCTAAGCCACGCTCAAGTTTTTCCATCTCACGAGTACGCTCTAGAGCTTCACGTTTAGTCAGCTTAGCGAAAGTACCGTCTTGAGATTGAGTTTGAAGGTCTTTTAAACGGTTGATAGATTGGCGAAGTGTTTTCCAGTTCGTCAACATACCACCTAACCAGCGGTGATCTACATATGGTTGACCAGCGCGTTGAGCTTGTTCACGGATGATCGCAGAAGCTGCACGTTTAGTACCAACGAACAAAACTTTGTTCTTTTTGCTAGCCAAGTTGTTAGCAAAGTTCAAAGCATCATTTAACGCAGGAACAGTGTGCTCAAGGTTGATGATGTGAATTTTGTTACGCGCACCAAAGATGTAATCACGCATCTTTGGATTCCAGAAACGAGTTTGGTGACCAAAGTGCGCGCCAGCTTGAAGAAGGTCGCGCATGCTTACGTTGTAATCTGCCATTTTCTTTACCTTAAAGTTTGGGTTAGGCCTCCATATACCCGCATTCTCCACCCTAAAGGGCACCCAGAGTAATGTGTCGATATATGTGCGGATTTTTTTGCCTCATCGCACAAAGCCCGTGAAATTTATTCACGAAAAAGCATTTGATAAAATGGGCGGCTATTTATACCATAGTCACACACAAATTTCCAAAAGTTTTTAGAGATCATGAACAACACTTATCAAGCTCCACGTCGACTCATCAAAACCCCTGACGAAATTGAAAAAATGCGTGTGGCAGGGCGACTGGCGGCAGAAGTTTTGGATATGATCAAACCGCATATTGTTCCAGGTGTCACCACTCTGGAACTTGATACGATTTGTCATGACTATATTGTCAATCAACAACAGGCAATTCCTGCATGCTTAGGCTATGGCGCTGCACCGGGTCGACCTGCCTTCCAACATACTATTTGTACTTCTGTAAACCATGTGGTGTGTCACGGCATTCCATCAGACAGTAAAAAATTGAAAAAAGGCGACATCCTGAACATTGATGTGACCGTGATTAAAGATGGCTACCATGGTGACACCAACATGATGTATATCGTGGGTGGTGAAACTTCAATTCTTGCCAACCGTCTATGTAAGGTAGCGCAAGAAGCCATGTACCGGGGTATTGAAACTGTAAAACCGGGTTCAACTATTGGCGATATTGGTCATGCCATTCAGCAGTATGTTGAATCTGAGCGTTTTGGCGTGGTACGTGAATATTGTGGTCACGGTATTGGTACGACTTTCCATGACGAACCGCAAGTGCTGCATTATGGTCAACCAGATACTGGCATGGTGCTTGAAGAAGGCATGACCTTTACCATTGAGCCAATGGTCAATGGCGGCGACTGGAAAACCAAATTACTCGGTGATAAATGGACAGTGGTCACCAAAGATCACTCATTGTCGGCACAATATGAACATACAATTCTGGTGACTAAAACCGGCGCGGAAATTTTAACAGCACGCCCGGACGAAGATTTGTCACGCTTTAGTGCGTAACCACAACATCAACAACACAAAATGGTCACTTTAAAGTGGCCATTTTTATTTTATATTTCATGCATCAATATGCATGACCGAGATGTAACAAGTCTCTCCTCGCCTGCTCCCAGCGCATCGAAATTCAAGATAAAGTTCGGTCAATACACCATTTTTTCCTTAAAGTTTTCCAAATTCTTTTGCCCTATCTGCACCATTTTAGGCTAAGATAATGTGCTTTTTATTTTTTAATCCCTATAAGAAGGAATACTGCCGTGGACGTACGTCTCTCTGATCGTGTGAATGCCATCAAACCGTCCCCTACGCTTGCTGTGACCAACAAAGCTGCTGAATTAAAAGCTGCAGGTCATAACGTGATTGGTTTGGGCGCAGGTGAACCAGATTTTGATACCCCTCAACACATCAAAGATGCAGCAATTGCAGCGATTAACAACGGTTTCACCAAATACACCGCTGTTGACGGTACGCCAGGTCTTAAAAAAGCCATTATTGCTAAATTCAAACGCGACAATAACCTAGACTATGCAGCAAACCAGATTCTGGTTTCTTGTGGTGGTAAGCAATCATTCTTTAACTTGGCACTTGCTTTGTTAAACAAAGGTGATGAAGTGATTATTCCTGCACCTTTCTGGGTAAGCTACCCGGACATGGTGATCATCGCTGAAGGCGTACCAGTTATTGTGAAATGTGGTGAAGAACAACGTTTCAAAATCACCCCTGAACAATTAGAAGCTGCAATCACGGACAAAACACGTCTAGTGGTATTGAACAGCCCATCTAACCCTACAGGTATGATCTACACTAAAGCTGAGCTTGAAGCGCTGGCTGACGTACTTCGTAAATACCCAGAAGTGTATATCGCATCTGATGACATGTACGAACCAATCCGTTGGGATGACGAGTTCTACAACATCGCAACAGTTGCACCAGACCTTTATGACCGCACGATTGTGTTAAACGGTGTGTCTAAAGCTTATGCAATGACTGGCTGGCGTATCGGCTACGCAGCGGGCCCTGCTAAACTGATTGGTGCAATGAAAAAGATCCAGTCTCAATCAACTTCTAACCCAACTTCTATTTCGCAAGTTGCTGCTGAAGCTGCATTGAATGGTCCTCAAGACGTTCTTGAACCAATGATTGAAGCATTCAAACGTCGTCATGACCTAGTTGTGAAAGGCTTGAATGATATTCACGGTATTTCTTGCTTGCCTGCTGATGGCGCATTCTATGCATATGCCAACATCAAACCGTTGATTCGTGCCAAAGGTCTTAAATCTTGCACAGAATTCTCTGCATGGTTACTGGAAGAGACTGGCGTTGCAGTGGTTCCTGGCGATGCATTCGGTCTTGGCGGTTTTATGCGTATCTCTTACGCTACTGCTGACGAAGTACTGGTAGATGCCCTTGCTCGTATCAAGAAAGCTGCTGATTCTATCGAAGGCGTTGATGCTGCGATTGCTTCAATCGAAGCTGAAAAAGCTGCAAAATAATCTAGCTTCCTAGATAAAAAAACCCGCGAATTTCGCGGGTTTTTTTATGTTCTTCAACATGTATTAAACAGTGAGTCGTATTCGCTTATAGCTCAAGTATTTAATGAGCAAACAAACAAAACATAGACTTGCTGCAATCGTGTACGCAATACTCAACATCCACCAAAAACCATGAATCCCCAATGCATTGCTTTGCCAATTGAACAGTATCATTGGATAATACGCCACATACCAACCACCACCCAAGCCCACGACCAGCACCGTACTGATAAAAATAAACATCGGTCTGACAATTCTCGCCAGCAACGTAGCATTGCCAAACTAATCACCAGTAGCTCATCAAAGATATGCATCCAACACATTAACAAGATCGATGCCAAGGCTAATGTAATCACCTGCGCATCATTGCTAAATAACCCTACAATCCAACTATCTAAACCCCAAATAGTCAACATGACAACGATAGCTATTAGCATCACAGCCATCAGTGCCCGTTTACTGAGTTGCCATGCAGCATCAATCTGCTCCGCACCGATTTTAGTCGACACCAAAATACCGAAAGCGGATGCCATCGACATCGGCAACATAAACATTAAGCCCAATAAACCAAGCATCACCTGATGTGCATTCACTACAATGTCACCCGAAGGCAAGATCAGCAAAGCAATCGCGCTGATGGCAAATACATCCACAAAAGTCACCACCGCATTGGGCAATCCAATTTTTAAAATTTTCCACAAAGTCTGCCAGTGAAAGAAAACACCAGACCACTGGATCTTTAACTTCCGCTCAAGGAAGAAAAAATAGTAAACAAACAACAGTACCCACTGCACAATCAAATGTGCCATGAATGCACCTTCAACCCCATAGCTTGTAACATAACCTTCAATGCCATAAATCAAGACATAAGCCAAAGTCACTTTGAGCAGTAAATAGATCATATTGGCGTAGAACACGCGCTTAGCCTGCCCACAGGCTTGGGTTAAAATATATAAAATGCGCAACAATAAATGCGCTGGAATCGTCCAAGCCAACAGCCACAGACATGACACAATCAATGCCTGTAAGGCCGCACCTGCCTTTAAAAAATGAAGTAAAGGAGTTGCATGATTAAACAGGTACATCGCAACAGCAGAAATCACCAGTACAATCAAAATACTTTGCTTCAGGATACGCTGTATATCCGCATAATCCTGACGTCCATTGGCTTCTGCCAGCTCTTGCATCATGCCCTGTAACACCCCAATACCCGTCACAAAGCACAAAGAATAAACAGACAAACAGACTGCCAATGCAGCCACATGCTGAGGTGAAAAATGTGATAGAAAAATCACGTCGAACAAACTACTGAGCATAATAATGGCATTACTGAGAAAAATAGGCACCCAAAGATGCAGAAACTTTTTCATTACCCTATCACTCGATTTTTAATTCTTTTATAAGATTCGTTTTTTTTGGCAGATTATTTAGATCTGAGATATTTCATTAGAAATGTATACCAGTATCCTGCCATAACTCATTCTATTTCTTATTTTTTATAAAAATGACTTTACTCAGGTGCAGGCAATGTACTTCTTACAAAATAATCCGCCATTCCTATACCAGATTGCTATTATCGATGTCACAATTTTGAATTAAATCTCAACAACTCAAGAATAATGACAGGAAAATTACAATGAACCCAAAAGAAATGAGCGGTTTAGCATTACTGGAAGCGATGCGTGATGAAAAAATCCCGGCCCCAAGTATTAGCGAAACCATGTCGATGCAACCAGCAGTGATTGAAAGCGGACATGTAGAATTTAAGGTAAAAGCTGATCATCGACATTTAAATCCGCTTGGCGGCGTCCATGGTGGTTTTGCTGCAACCGTTTTGGATACCGTGACAGGCTGCGCGATTCATACTTTACTTGAAGCAGGTGTCGGTTATGGCACAATTGATCTGAATGTAAAGATGTGCCACCCCATCCCTCAAAATCAGCCACTGAAAGCCGTAGGAAAATCAATTAATCTCAGTAGAAATTTAGGTATTTCTGAAGGTCAGATTCTGGATGAAGAAGGTCGCCTGTATGCTCATGCCACTGCGACCTGTATGATTATTCGGACTGAATGAAATTGCTAGCCTGCACAACTCATCAGGTAATTCATTTAAATAATACTGCTTTTCTCCTGCCCCGCTTCAACAAATGACAGGCGTGGTCGAGTTAAGCCTTGAAACTCAAAATAATGCTTGGAAACATTGGCTAATTCCACATCTTGTGTTTGTGTTATTGAGGCTTGCCACGCTTTAGACTGATTGGTTCCCGTCAAAAGATTCCCAGAAATGGCATAGATATAAAGATCTTTGTCTTGCTCTTTCAGATAGTCTGCATTCAGGAAAACTTCAAAGTTAAATTGACGTTCAGTTTCTACCAACCATTTTTCTGCAAACCATAATTGCAGCAAATCACCTAAATAAAGTGATTTTTGCGCCAAAGGCCATAGCGTGATATGAGCGTCTTTAACCGGGATATAATACTGTGCAGGATCGGCAATAATCTGAAGATAGTTTTCTTGATAATAAGCCAGTTGAGAGAAAATTTGAGGGATGCTGAGCGTATTCATTCGCTGTCTCCGATTTAGCCATTTTTGTGCTGGCAAGTAGGTTTAAATCCACACTGTTTGACCATTTGGTCAAACGACTTTATGGTTTTAATCTAGCAAGTGAAATTTATTCTGACAAGTATTTTTCGTAAAATTTATGCAATTGCCCAAATTAAAAACAGACAGGCTGTATTTATAATAAATATGATAATTTTTGCTTGACCCCCGTCAAAATCTCTCTATAATCGCTTTCAGATTCTCCAATAGCTCAGTCGGTAGAGCGACGGACTGTTAATCCGCAGGTCCCTGGTTCGAGCCCAGGTTGGAGAGCCAAATACTAAAAAGCCCACTCATAACGAAGTGGGCTTTTTTTCGTTTAATATTTTATAAAACAAGCCTGAATGATTTCAGGCTCGTTTTGGCTTAATCCATTACATTAAAAGCCAAGGTATATTTATAACGCTTTAAATCATTCTTTTTTATTTCGAAAGGCTGCTGATAATCAATTTTCATTAAGTACTGGCCTTTTTCCTGCATATTAAAGTTGAGTAACCCTTGCGCATCTGTTGTGAGCGCTTTATAGATTTTTTTATCACGACTAAAATCTGTCGTTTGTGCCAAAATCTCAACGTTTAAATTCGCAACTCCTTTTTTATCATCCAGTACTTTCAATTGAATCGCTTGAGATTTTTTAAATGCATTTGGATGCGTGATAAATTGAACATCAAAGCCAGCATGGATATGCTGAATGACCTGATTCGACGTCACACGCCGTGAGACAAAGGTTTCAATAATATCGATAGTCTGCACAGTTTTCTGTGGCATGTTTTTCTTCAGCGCTTGCTGATAAATCACATTTTGATTGGCGGCTTGATTGGCTTTTGGAACAGCACTTAGAACCATTTTCCATTTTTGAGCAACCTGTGCATACTTTAGGCTATTCCCCTGTTTCTCGCCACGAATCCGATAGGTACCCTCTTGTTTATTTTCCAGACTATAACTACTTAGGGTTTGTGTTTTGGTCCATGCATCATCTGCAAGATAAATCTTTTGGCCTGTAGGCGTATGATAATGAAACTTAAATTTTTTAATCGCCACTTCCGAGGCAAATGGATTGTCATAAAAGCCAGATACAATCGCAGTGTGATTGTTAAAAGTTTGATAACTTAGTGGGGCAACATAAGGATAGTGTGCAAAGGCTGTACTGCTGATCACTCCAAAGATCAAAAAAGGCATGACTTTTACCAGCTTATTCATTATTTCATCATCGTTATTAAGAAATCTGCTGTATTTTATGGATTAAGTCTGTAGATGTAAATAATTCTCATTTATATATTTGCTCTGGATATAAAAAATCCCCCATGCATGGAGGATTTTTAAACTGTCACCGAGATTAAGCCGCTTGAGCCGGAACACCGCTATGAAAACGGAAAGTTTCATCAGGCGCGAGAATTAGCTGTTTTTCAACTTCACGAATATGTAAGATTCGCTCCTGAATATCCTCTTTCGGATTTTTCAGTTTTGCTGTGGTTGCCACATCCATTGCCAAAGCCAAATAGTCTTCAAAATGGCGAGATTCGGATTTGAGCAGGTAACGGTAGTAACGTGCCAACTCATCATCAACACGCGAAGCAAGCGCGTAAAAACGCTCACAGGAACGCGCTTCCACAAAGGCACCAATCACCAAGACATCAATCAAGGCTTCAGGCTCAAAAGTGCGGATTTCCTTACGCAAACCACCAGCATAACGCCCTGCACTCAAGTTTTGCCAAGCCTGACCGCGCTTGTTCATCAATTCAAGCACTTGCTCATAATGCAGCATTTCTTCACGCACCAGCTGTGCAAGCTTCACCTGTAGATCAACAAAATAGCTATAGCGAAACATCAGGTTCATGGCCGTGCTGGCTGCTTTTTTTTCACAGTTGGCATGATCTTGCATCAAGATTTCAAGATTTTCGACCGCCATATCCAGCCATGCTTGCGGTGTTTCACAACCGAGGAAAGCAATCACCGGCTGCATCAGTTCATCATAATTAATATTCGACATAATTACTCTAATCTTAACGCGCTGACTTAATCACGGCTTTCATTTGCTGAACCGCTTGTGCCAGACCAACAAATACCGCATCCGCAATTAAAGAATGACCGATATTGAGCTCATGAATCTGTGGAATCGCAGCAATCGGCGTCACGTTATCCAAATTTAAGCCATGGCCCGCATTTACCACCAAACCTTTAGATGCAGCATATTCAGCACCTTTCACAATGCGTTCCAGTTCCGCTTGTTGCGCTTCTGGAGTTTCTGCATCGGCATAGGCGCCTGTGTGAATCTCAATCGTCGGTGCACCACAAGCAACTGCTGCATCAATTTGTGCAAAATCGGCATCAATAAATAAAGATACATCACAACCAATGGCTTCCAGCTCTTGAGTCGCGGCTTTTACAGCATCAAAATTACCCACGACATCCAGACCACCTTCAGTGGTCACTTCCTGACGTTTTTCAGGAACAAAGCAGACATGCTGTGGCTTGATTTCCTTGGCAAAGGCGATCATTTCATCTGTTACCGCCAACTCAAGGTTCATACGGGTTTTTAACGCAGGACGCATACGACGCACATCGTCATCCTGAATGTGACGACGGTCTTCACGCAAGTGCAAGGTAATGCCTTCTGCCCCTGCCTGTTCGCAGATCAATGCAGCATTGACTGGGTCTGGGTACGTCGTACCACGTGCTTGTCTTAATGTTGCGACATGGTCAATATTGACACCAAGTAATGCAGCCATAATCTTTTCCTAACTACGATTGAGATTGAGAGTTTTGAATCCAGAGTTGTCGACTTTTTAATGGTCGATCACCAAGCAAGGCCGTGATCACCTGTCGATACAGTTTCGTCAGTAATTGTAACTGTTCCGGATTAAAATCCCCACCATTTTCATGCGTCAACATGCTTAAAATCTGTTGACCGGATAGGGTGGAGCGTAAGGCTTTGGCCGATGGCATAAAGCCGGCATTGAGCTGAAAATAATAGTGCTGTTGTGGATCAATCTGCGCCTGATTGGCATCTACCGAAAAATCCAGACCATAACCGAGTTCTTCCAGCAAAACATGCTCAAACTGGCGCAAGATCTGTTTTAAATATAAATTTGGATTAGATTGTACGGATAATTGCTGTAATGCAGTTAAGGTCTCAGCATATTTGGCAAAAGTTTGCGGCATTTCGACTTCTAAAGGACATAAGCGCAACAGGATTTCATTCAGATAAAAACCCGAAAAGAAGGCATCGCCAAAAAAGAAAATCGGCTGATTGACAATTTCCAGTTTAGTAAAATTTTTGAGTTCGGATTTACCTGAAGCTTGCAAACGAATGGGCTGATATTGCGGTGGTGGCATTTGCCTGAGAATGCCGTCTACCCTGCCATATTCTTGGGTAAATAAATGCACAATATGACTGCGTTCACGGTACTTACGATGATGAATCAGATAGCCATGCAGTACTTCGTTACGCATAAGCGGGTACTTTAATCCTTATCTTTTTTTGATTTTTTATCATCTTCTTCGTCATCCCCATCCGGGATCACTGCGCCCACAACAGCCGCTGTACCTTTCACTGCGACTTTTGTGGTTTTATAAGCCACCTTGACAGGAACCGTGACCACTTTATGAATACAGCCTTGCAGAAATAAAACACATGCAACCACTGCCAACACTTTCATCATCACAGATTCCTCGAAGGGTCTTATCAAGCTTATCGCTTAGATATCACTATAACCTAAGCTTTTTAATGCACGTTCATCATCAGACCAGCCACCTTTGACTTTCACCCAAAGAGTCAGCATGATTTTTTGCTCGAACATTTTTTCCATGTCGAGACGCGCATCCATACCAATTTTTTTCAGTTTGACACCTTTTTCGCCAATCACAATGGCTTTTTGGCTCGGGCGATCGACAAAAATCGTGGCATCAACATAGGTACAGGCTGCTTTCATACGACCGGTTTTTTCATTCAGAACCGGCTCTTCAGTTTTGAATGATTCGATCTGAACGGTCAAATCATATGGAAGTTCTTCACCCAGCTGACGCATGATCTTTTCACGGATAATTTCAGACGCCAGGAAACGCTCTGAACGATCGGTCAGTTGATCTAGCGAGTACAGTGGCGGCTGGAACGGAAGATACTTGGCAATCGTGTCACGCAAATGCTCAAGATTGGCACCACGAAGTGCAGATACTGGCACGATTTCTGCAAAGTTCATCAGCTTTTCGCGTTCACGAATCAGCGGCAGAGCTTCGTTCTTGTTTTCAAAAGTATCTAGCTTGTTGATCACCAGAATCACTGGCATTTCAGCATTTTTCAGCTTTTCCAGAACCAGGTCATCGTTTGGCGTCCACTTTTGTGCATCCACTACGAATAAAACCAGGTTCACATCACGCAAAGCCGAATGTGCCGCACGGTTCATCATTTTATTGATGGCACGGACTTCTTTTTTATGCATCCCTGGTGTATCAACAAATACAGCCTGAGATTTTTCACGTGAATCAATCCCCACGATTTTATGACGTGTGGTTTGCGGTTTACGTGAGGTAATTGAAAGCTTCTGACCCAGAATATGGTTCATTAAGGTAGATTTGCCCACATTCGGGCGGCCTACAATAGCAACAAAACCACTACGATAATCCGATGGGATCTCGGTGCCTTGTGCACTAAAAAATTGACTAATAAGGTCGTGACTGTCGCTTTGCGACTCGTGATCAGCATCAATGTGATCGGAATGAGTAGTCATTAAGACTTATGCTCCAAAAGTTTCAAAATATCCGCCGCAACGGCTTGTTCAGCAAAACGCCGGCTCGCGCCTTCGCCTTGCATGGTCGGCAATCCCGCAATCTGGCATTCCACTTTAAAATGCTGATTGGGTGCATCACCTTGAATATCTACAACCTCGTAAACTGGGAGAGGTTTCTTACGTGCTTGTAAATACTCTTGTAAGCGAGATTTAGGATCTTTAAGCTGATCTGTCGGCTCAATATGATCTAAATATGGCTCGTACCATTTTAACACAATCGGTTCTAGCACAGTGAGATCACCGCAGTCGACATAGATTGCACCAATAATAGCTTCTACCGTATCTGCCAGTATAGACTCACGATGATGACCGCCAGATTTCAATTCACCGGTACTGAGAATTAAATTCTGGCTCAGTTTTAAATCATTGGCGATTTTTCCTAATGCTTCCTGACGAACCAAGGTCGCACGCATACGCGTCAACCGGCCTTCATTTTCGCTTGGATAGGCATTAAAAAGATAATTCGCAATGATCATCCCTAAAAGAGAATCGCCCAGAAATTCCAGGCGCTCGTAGTTGTGTTTATGACTGACTGAACGATGAGTCAATGCCAGTTTCAGCAAATCAGCCTGTTTAAACTGATAGCCGATCCGTTTGGCAAGACGTTCATCATTTAGCTTTGACTGTGCTTTGATCAAACTCTTTCTCAAACTTCATCACTAAATCGATATTCATTATGAAATTTTTACGAATTTCATAATTCTTGTGCACCTGTAAACCATCGGTATTGGTGACTTTGGCAATTTCATCAAACTTCAGATCACGAATATTATTCATGTCTAAACGCTGACTCATCTGTTGACGGAATTTTTCAGGCGTTATATTGGCTGGAGCGCTTTTTAACAGCGCCTCAATCTCACCATCTACCATACGATCATCGAAGTATGGTCCCCACACCGCAATCGCCACTTTTGCAAGAAATGCAAAGCCCACGATTGCAAATAAAACCCCAATATAAGAAGCACCTTGTTGATGTCTCATTTTTTATTTTCCTGCTTGAAACAATTAATCGATTGTTCCGTTTCGACCAAACGATGGCAATTTAAAGCCAGGCTCTTTATGCATCCAGATATAGAAGGCACGACCTGTTAAGTTTTCTTCCGGAACAAGCCCCCAGAAACGACTGTCAGCACTCTGATCGCGATTATCCCCCATCGCAAAGTAATGACCTTCTGGCACTTTCACTTCCCAATATAAACCATTTTCACCTGAATATTTACCATTTTCCAGATAGTTAATAAAAGGTGCCTGACGAGCGACATTTACGCCTTCCAGCTCACGCATGGTAAAGGTATGCTCACCCAGGGTTTCTTTATGATAAATGGCATTTGGAGTATCTAAACGGTCTTTTTCGCGGCTAAATTCTACTGGAACTTTCGCTACTTTTTCACCATTAATGCTCAACTGGCCATGATCATAAACAATATGATCGCCTGGCAAGCCGACAATACGCTTGATATAACTGATGGTCGGTTGCGGTGGATAACGGAATACCGCCACATCGCCACGTTCCGGACTGCCAGTATCAATAATTTTGGTATTGACCATAGGCAGTTTGATGCCATAGTCAAATTTATTCACCAGAATAAAATCACCGGTTTCCAGCGTCGGCACCATCGAATCGGATGGAATATTAAAAGGTTCATATAAAAACGAACGCAGTACCAGCACAATGGTCAGTACCGGCCAAAAGTCATAAGCCCAAGTGATAATGAAATTCTCATGGCCTTTGCCTCGGGTTTGTCTTTGCTTCAAAACAAACTTGTCTAGCAACCACACTGTGACAAAAAACAGGGTCGCAGGCACAAGAATCAAATTAAAATCAAAATCCATGGGCTTATATCCTTATTATTTTAGCGTTCGACTTTTAATACGGCTAAGAACGCTTCTTGCGGGATTTCTACGCTACCCACCTGTTTCATGCGTTTCTTACCTTCTTTCTGTTTAGACAGAAGTTTTTTCTTACGTGAAACGTCACCACCATAACACTTCGCCAATACGTTTTTACGCATCGCTTTTACAGTCGAACGGGCAATGATTTGTGCACCAATCGCTGCCTGAATCGCGACATCAAACATTTGACGCGGAATCAGGTCTTTCATTTTTTCAACCAGTGCAATACCACGATGACGTGCATCATTACGGTGACAGATCATCGCCAAGGCATCGAC
The DNA here is from genome assembly GCF_048957595.1 of Acinetobacter sp. AS5. Taxonomy (NCBI): domain Bacteria; kingdom Pseudomonadati; phylum Pseudomonadota; class Gammaproteobacteria; order Moraxellales; family Moraxellaceae; genus Acinetobacter; species Acinetobacter sp. AS5. The sequence continues at coordinate 34,255 of NZ_JARDAL010000022.1, forward strand.
TTTTTCACCATTGATCAAGACATCTACTTTGACTAAAGATGAGCTTTCAAAACGGACAAAGTTATAGTCCAGTGAGGCAAAACCACGTGAACAAGACTTCAATTTATCAAAGAAGTCCATGACCACTTCGGCCATTGGAATTTCGAAAGTAATGGAAACCTGATTCGCCATAAACTTCATGTCTTTTTGCACACCACGGCGCTCAACACATAACGTCATGACGTTACCCAAGTATTCTTGCGGTACCAGAATATGACACTCAGCAATCGGTTCACGTAAATCTTCAACCGTTGAACCATCCGGCATTTTGGATGGACTGTCGATATAAATCGTCTGACCATTCTTCATCACCGCTTCATAAATTACGGTTGGCGCAGAAGAAATCAGGTCAAGATCATACTCGCGTTCCAGACGCTCCTGTACGATTTCCATGTGCAGCATGCCCAAGAAACCACAGCGGAAACCAAAACCGAGCGCATCTGAACTTTCAGGTTCAAAGAACAAAGCCGAGTCATTGATTTGCAGCTTGTGCAATGCTTCACGGAAAGGTTCAAAATCGCTGGCATCAATCGGGAATAGACCAGCATAAACCTGTGGTTTCACCTTTTTAAAGCCCGGCAATGTTGCCACTTCAGGTGTGGTTGCCAAGGTAATCGTATCACCGACTGGCGCACCGAAAATATCTTTGATACCGGCAATGACAAAACCAACTTCACCCGCTTCCAGCATACCGGTTTCAGTATGTTTCGGGTTAAAGATACCTACAGAAGTAATAATATGCGTTTGACCAGTTGATTTGATCAACATCTTGTCGCCTTTACGTACTCGACCCTGCTTGACCCGAACCAGAGAAACTACACCAAGGTAGTTATCAAACCATGAATCCACAATCAGCGCTTGTAATGGCGCTTCGCGATCACCCTCAGGTGCAGGAATTACATTGACCAGTGTTTCAAGCACACCTTCAATACCTAAACCTGTTTTTGCAGAACAGGTCGGCGCTTCTGTGGCTTCAATCCCGATAATGTCTTCAATTTCCTGAATGACACGTTCAGGTTCAGCTTGCGGCAAGTCGATCTTGTTCAGTACCGGAAGTACTTCCAGACCTTGTTCAATTGCGGTATAGCAGTTAGCAACAGACTGTGCTTCTACGCCCTGCGCAGCATCTACAACCAGCAAGGCACCTTCACAGGCAGCAAGGGAGCGTGAGACTTCATACGAGAAGTCGACGTGTCCCGGTGTATCAATAAAGTTCAACTGATACTCTTGACCGTTGGGATGCGTATAGTACAAGGTTACCGAAGTGGCTTTAATGGTAATCCCACGTTCGCGCTCAAGCTCCATTGAGTCAAGGACTTGAGCCTGCATTTCACGATCTTGCAAGCCGCCACAAGTTTGAATAAAGCGATCCGCTAGGGTCGATTTACCGTGGTCAATGTGCGCAATAATCGAGAAGTTACGAATGTTTTTAATATCAACAGATTTTTTAGCTTGCGCCATGGGTTACCTTGAGAAAAAACGCGCTATGTAATTTAAAAATATTACATAACAAAAGCCGAATAGAAATTGCGAAGGATTATAGCAGAATGGTGATCTAGAAAAAGAATTATATTTTTTCCTTTATCCCTCACCTTATGTACGCCACAGTCAAGCGAAATCTCAATCAACACCACACGTAGAAGATAACTGTTATCTCCATTTACTCCTCAATGCTAGACCGATATCCTGATCAGGCTAGAGAGCATAATCTTTTCAATCCAGATATAAAGTGGAAAAATCAAAAGGATTTATATGTTCTGAAAGTGGCTGATATGCTTGGGTAAATGTCGGTGACATGCGTTTGGGACGTCCGGTGGCCATTTCGATACAGGCCCATTGGGTACTTCCAGTAAACAACAGAATCTGATCCTGTGGTCGATAAAATGCGTATTGTCTAAATGAATACAAGGCATTGATATCATTAAGCCAGGTGCGCAGAATAATCTCGTCTCCCTCAAAAGCTGCCTTACGGTATTGCACCTGATGCTCAACAGCAACCATGGCATGTTTCAGCTCTACATATTGCTTGAGTCCCAAGCCCAGTTTTTCAATATGAGCTGATGCGACATCCTGCATCCATTGCACATAGATCACATTGTTCACATGACCTAATCCATCAATATGGTTGGCTTGAACCTTTAAAGCAAGATCAAAAATACCGCTCACTGTGCTGTTATCCTTCCCATGATTTTAAGGTTATAGAGTCTACCGAATTTATCGCTGGGGTAAATTGCAAAAAATAAAAAACCGCTTCTAGAAGCGGTCTTTCACGAAAATCCAGCAATCTTATGAGATACGCATTCCGACCACAGCAAGTTGACCCTGACGAATCAAGGTCACGCGCGCGATGCTACCCTTTTTCAGTTCAGACACCTCTTGCACAAACTGATTTGAATTCAGTACTGTCTGGTTATTAATTTGGGTGATCACGTCATTCGGCATGATTCGTGCCTGTGCAGCAATACCACCTGGACGTACATCCTGAATCACCACACCGCCTTTAATTTCTAACCGCGCCAGCTCTGCCGGACTAAGATCACGAATTGAAACCCCGATTACCGGCCCTTTGTTCGGCTGTGCCTGTGTGCCTGCTTTTGCTGGCGTATCATCTGGTGCCGCACTTAAAGTCGCTGCAATACTACGACGTTTATCATCACGCAAGATTTCAAGCTGTACCTGCTGCTGGGGTGCAGTACGGTTCAGATAGTTCAACAACTCGCTGGTACGTGAAATTGGGGTACCGTTGTATTTTAAGATGACGTCACTGGCACGCAGACCTGCACGTGCAGCCGGTGAGTTTGGTGCAACTTGAGTTACCAGGGAACCTTCAGGTTTAGGCAGATTATAAGACTCTGCCAGATTACGGTCGATATCTTGCAAACTTACGCCCAGATAAGAGCGAGTCACTTTACCATTTTTCTTCAGCTGATCAGCAACTTCCATCGCGACATCAATCGGAATCGAGAAGGACAAACCCATATACCCACCGGTTCCACTAAAGATCCGTGAATTGACACCGACTACTTCACCACGCTGGTTAAACAGAGGACCACCGGAATTACCTGGGTTTAGAGCCACATCGGTCTGGATGAAAGGTACTGCAGTTTCACCCATCATATTCCGCATTTTGGCACTGACGATTCCGGCAGAAGCGGAATAATCAAAACCAAATGGCGAACCAATGGCGAGTACAGGCTCACCAACACGTAAGCGCCCCACATCACCCGTCCGTAATTCTGGGAAATTTGAACCATTTACCTTCAGCAAAGCTACGTCGGTACGTGCATCACTACCAACGACAGTGGCATCAATTTCACGGCGGTCATTCAAGGTAATTGTAACTTTGGAAGCATCCTCAACCACATGATGATTGGTCAGCAGATAACCATCTTTGCTGATAAAGAATGCACTGCCATAACCCGTCTTTTCCTGTGGCATACGCTGCTGCGGAATAATCACCTGATTGCCGAAAAAGCGACGAAGAATTTCCGGTACTTGTTGTTGTAAGAGCTCTTCTTCGCTCATTTTTTTAACGACATTGACACTGACCACCGCAGGACTGACCTGCTCGACCAGATTTGAAAAATCAACCGGCGTGACCGCCTGCAACTGTGCAGCACTCATGGTGAGGGTCGCTGCAAATAATCCTTTTTTTAAGTCTAGAATTTTCATATAAATTATTCACTCAAATTGTTGATAAATTTATGTAAATAGGTTTTATCACAAACACTTTAAAGTTTAAGTAATAATATGTTTCAAAACGTCGCTCTGGACAATATCTCATTATCAAAACCCTAAGTTAAGGCTTTGATTAATTTTTTTCATCAATAAATGAGCACTTCAACGCTTGCCTTTTGTACAAAAAAGCGCTGTTATTACCAAACTTTTTTAAAATTAGCTGATGGACATGTCTAATTTATCCCTTACCCATCAATTTGACGTCATTATTGTGGGCAGTGGCGGTGCTGGTTTGAGTTTAGCCTTATCGCTCCCAGATCATTTTAATATTGCAGTCTTGGCGAAATCCACCCTGACAGATGCCAGTACTTTTTATGCTCAAGGCGGCGTGGCCGCAGTCCTGGATGAAATGGATTCGATTGAACAGCATATTGATGACACCATGATTGCAGGCGCACAACTGTGTGAAATGGGTGCGGTTAAACAAACGGTAGAAGGTGGCAAACCCTCGGTTGATTTCCTGCTGAAACACGGTGTGCAATTTACCCTGGATGAACAGGAACAGTTACATCTCACCCGTGAAGGTGGTCATTCACAGCGCCGAATTATTCATGCGGCCGATGCCACGGGTCGTGCCATTTCCACTACTCTGGTACAACGCGCTCAAGAAAAACAGAATATTAAAATTTTTGAAAATTATATTGCGATTGACCTGATTTGTTCACAAAAGCTCGGTTTAGACGGTAATAATCGTGCTCTGGGTTTATATGCCCTGGATGAACAAACTGAAAAAGTGCATACCTTCTTGGCCCCATTTACCGCCCTTGCCTGTGGCGGTGCTATGAAAGCTTATCTTTACACCTCAAATCCCGACATTGCCACGGGTGATGGTATTGCCATGGCTTATCGTGCCGGCTGCCGGGTCGCCAACATGGAATTTAACCAGTTTCACCCGACCTGCCTTTATCATCCACAAGCACGTTCTTTCCTAATTACTGAAGCAATGCGTGGCGAAGGCGCTTATCTGCGCCTGCCTGATGGTGAACGCTTTATGCTGCGTTTTGACGAACGCGCCGAACTCGCACCGCGTGATATTGTGGCACGTGCCATCGACTATGAAATCAAGCGTCTCGGTATTCGTCATGTCTGGCTGGACATTACCCATAAAGATGAAAGCTTTGTCAAAGAGCATTTCCCGACTCTGTATGCCCGTTTGCTTGAACTAGGGATCGATATTACCAAAGACATGATTCCAGTCGTTCCGGCAGCCCATTACACTTGCGGTGGCGTCGTGGTCGATGAAAACAGTCAGACTGATATTGCTGGACTCTATGCAATTGGGGAAACCTCTTATACTGGCCTGCATGGTGCTAACCGTATGGCCAGTAACTCACTTTTAGAATGTTTTGTCTATGGAATGAGTGCAGCCAAGCACATTCAGGAAAATTTCAAGGCCGATCAGCCAGCTCCTGCAGTCCCAGCTTGGGATGATTCTCAGGTGACCAACCCCGATGAGGATGTGGTGATTCTGCAAAACTGGGATGAGTTACGTCAGACCATGTGGAACTATGTTGGCATTGTTCGCACCACCAAACGTCTGGAACGTGCGCTACATCGTATTGAAATGCTGAAAAAAGAAATTACCGAGTATTATCAGGATTACCAGGTCAGCAAAAACCTGATCGAGCTACGTAATCTGGTGCTAGTCTCCGAGATGATCGTGTGCTGTGCCATGCACCGCAAAGAATCTCGCGGTCTGCATTTCACCTTGGATTATCCCGAGCTGCTACCAGAACTACGCAAAACGGTCCTCGTCCCACCAAATTTTAAAGTGGAAACACCTTTGGTGAATTGTTAAAAGTGGATGGAGATAACATTCTTGGGTGATATCTCCTTTTCTTTTTAAATTTTTATCTGCTCAAATTTAGCTTAGGCTATTTACAATCAGTCTTCTATTTTTCAGCTAATTAACGTCGTGGTGGAATTGAATATGTTCCAGTCACATGCGCCACAGGTTCTTCATTATCTATCGAATAAATCCAGACTTCTCCCACGATCAGTGCCTTGCCGACCTTGATCAGCTTACATTCTCCCCGTATATCCGTTCCACCAGAAGGTTTACGTAAAAAATTGATATTCAAGTTAGTGGTCACGGCCAAACCGACCAATCCAATTTCACCCAGAATGGCGACATAAAGAGCAAAATCCGCCAAGGTCATCATGGTTGGACCAGAAACGGTACCGCCTGGACGCAACTCCTCTGATCTCACCTGATAAAGTAGAGTGGCTCCACGCGGAGAAACGGCTTCAATCCGGCACTTCTCCAGGCTTTGTGGAAATTCTTGTTGTAAAAATTGTTCTATCTCTGTTTTGGTCGTTTTCATCTTATTAAAAAAATCTTCTATATCAGTCTTAATATAGAAGATTCTTCACAGATAAACCTAGAGAAAAATTAAATAAAAAGTATTTTAATTCCAAGCTTATTTTAAATAACTTAAGGCCTGCTCAAATACCTGCTCAGGCGTTTGAGTTGCATCCAGACGTTTGATCCGTTCAGGATGACGTTGCCACAAGCTTTCATACCCCGCTCTCACTTTCTCAAAGAAAGTGACTTTCTCCTGTTCAAAGCGATCCAGTGCACCGCGTTCACGTGCTCGGTTCATCCCCAGTTCAATAGGCGCTTCCAACCAGAAAGTAATGTCCGGCATACGTGCGACAAAGTGGTCATTGAGTAATTGCAACTTGGTTTCGCTCAGACCCCGACCTGCACATTGATAGGCAAAGCTGGCATCGCTAAAACGGTCACACAGGACAATTTTCCCGGCTGCTAATGCGGGCAGAATCACTTGTGCCAGATGCTGGGCACGCGCCGCATACATTAATAACAGCTCGGTATCATGCGCCATGGTTTCTTCATGATTCACTGTCAACAATAGCGAACGAATCTGCTCGGCCATCGGGGTTCCACCGGGTTCACGAGTCAAAATGACATCTTTACCCTGTGCGATGAAATCTTCATAAATCGAACGAATGAGCGTGGTTTTACCTACACCTTCTGTGCCTTCAAAGCTAATAAACATACTCATTCCTTATTTTTCGAGCGTAAAATCGTCAGATATTCCTGTACGGCTTTATTGTGGTCATTCAGATTGCTCGTGAATTTATGCCCACCATTACCGGTAGCGACAAAATACAGGTTGTCAGAATTATCCGGATGCATGGCTGCTTCAATGGCTTTCTTGCTTGGCAAGGCAATCGGTGTTGGCGGCAAACCTGAAATGGTATAGGTGTTATACGGCGTCGGTGTGCGTAAATCCTTGCGAGTAATATTGCCGTTATAGCTGTCACCCATGCCATAAATCACTGTTGGATCGGTCTGTAAACGCATGCCAATTTTTAAACGGCGTACAAATACCCCAGAAACCTGTTCCAATTCACGATCCACACTGGTCTCTTTTTCAATGATTGAGGCCATGATCAGCGCGTCATATTTATTCTGATACGGCAGATCAGTTGCACGTTTCGCCCACGCCTCATCCAGTGCTTTCATCTGGCGCTGATACAGATTGGTCAGAATTTTACGGTCAGTTTCACCTTTGGCAAAGAAATAAGTATCCGGTGCAAACAGCCCTTCAGGATGTGAAAACGGAATATTGAGCTCTTTCAGTAATTGCGCAGTAGGCAGATGCAGCACTTCTTTAGTAACCAGATCATTTTTCTTCAGAGCATCAATCAATTGCTTAAAGGTCGTTCCCTCAATTACCAGAATCCGGCTCATCTGGGCATTGTCTGCATCGGAAATCATCTCCAAAACCTGACGGATGCTCATGCCTTGGCGTACTTCATACACGCCCGCTTTCATGGTGTCATGAATCATGATGCGCTGATACAGCTTGAGAATGATCGGGAAACTCACCTGATTTTCTTTAGCCAGGCGATCAATAAAACCGGAATAGGTTTGACCAGATTCGATCGCGAGCAGCTGTTTTTTTCCTTCTACAGGATAATCCTTCCACAAACTGCTTTTCAGGGTCAACGCCAAGATCAAGGCAATACCAATCAGGACTAAGGCAATTCCTTTGAAAGATGAGGAGAATCTCGCTTTATTTTTCTTTTTGGCTTTAGGTTTGGAAGCTGACATATTAAGACATCTGATTTAATCGAAGACGGTTAAAAAGTTCAATACAAGCATCGCCATCCAAGGCGCGCTGCTCAAATTGCGTGACAATTTTCATCGGGCTGAGTGCATTGCAGAAAAACAGGCTCTGAATATGGTTGATTTCATCCATATCGATACAGCGCTGCTGACAGTTAATTCCCTGATCTTGCATACGTTGTAGAATTTCTGCACGCATGACACCGAAGACGCCATTATAACGGAGTTCTGGCGTAATCCATGTATTCTTTATAAGAATGAAACAATTACTGCTCACCCCTTCGACAATGCCACCTTGTATATCTGTCACTATTGCCTCAGGCCAGCCGCGTTGATCTGCTTCCTGTTTCAGTAAAACCTGCTCCAGGCGGTTCAGGGTTTTCAGTCCAACCAGACTGGGCATAGTCAATCCCACTGCCTGCTGCAATACGCCACTTTGAATCTGTTCAAACTTAAAATCCTGTATGTTTTGAGGATAATAAAACAGCCAGAGATCTGCGGGATGATCCGGCAAACTATAACCGCGCTGACCCACTCCACGACTGAGCACAATCTTTAATGTCCCGTTCAGCTTACCCTCTGATTCCCCGAGAAGCTGTAAACTTTCCGTGATCAGATCGAGATTGGCATTCAGGCTTAAGCTCTGATTGCTGTTTTGCAAACGTGTCAAATGACGATCATACAATTCAATCCGGTTATGTCGAATCCGGGCCGTAGTAAAACAACCATCACCATAATGAAAGCCACGATCCAGCACCTCTATATGACTGACACGTTGGGCATTTTTTAAATACAGCATATTTTTACGGTCTCTAAAATATAAATTGAGCAGTAATATCCAGGCTTCACCTATATATCTCTTTTACTCACATCCAATTCTTTTTTAATTATTTTTTATGCAAAAAAACTCAAGCTATTCTTGCCTCATCTAACAAAAGCTAAAAAACTTGAGGAAAAAATGAGCATTCGTAAATTAAAAATTGGGGTATTGGCAGCACTGGTATCAGCAAGCGCTTTTAGTGTCTCTGCAAAAGATTTCCTAAACGTTTCATATGACCCGACTCGTGAATTATATGACAATTTCAATAAGGAATTCAGCGCATACTGGAAAAAAACCACCGGTCAGGATATTAACTATAAACAGTCACATGGCGGTTCAGGCAAACAGGCACGTGCCGTGATTGACGGACTGGATGCCGATGTTGTAACACTGGCACTGGCAGCAGATATTGACGAAATTGCAGAATGCGGTTTGCTGCCGAAAGACTGGCAAAAGAAATTCCCGCAAAACTCGACACCTTATACCTCGACGATTGTCTTTCTGGTACGTAAAGGCAATCCGAAAGGAATTAAAGACTGGGGTGATCTGGTTAAACCCAGCGTAGACATTATTACTCCGAACCCGAAAACCTCAGGTGGTGCGCGCTGGAATTATTTAGCCGCCTGGGCTTGGGCCAAACACCAGAAAGGGGGCAATGATGCCAAAGCACAAGACTTTGTCCGTCAAATCTACAAACAGACCAAAGTACTGGATTCGGGTGCACGTGGTGCCACGACGACTTTTGCTGAGCGCGGGATTGGGGATGTATTACTGGCTTGGGAAAATGAAGCGCATTTAGCTGTCCGCGAACAGCCAGGCAAATTTGAAATTATTACCCCTTCTTTGTCTATTCTGGCTGAACCACCGGTCGCGATTGTAGAAAAGAATGCCAAGAAAGATGGCAATGAAAATCTGGCCAAAGCCTATTTGAATTATCTGTATTCACCTGCTGGACAGACTGTGGCTGCAAAAAACTTTTATCGTCCACGTAATGCGAATGTCTTGAAACAGTACAGCAGTGTGTTCAAATCATTAAAACTGGTGACCATCGATAAAGAGTTCGGTGGCTGGACCAAGGTTCAGAAACAGCATTTTGATAACGGCGGTATCTTTGACCAGATTGTCAAAGCCAATCATGCAAAATAATGCTCTAAATGCAATTCATTATGGCCTTTATTCATAAGGCTATTCTTATTTCAAGCACTTAAGAGTTTATTTATCTCTTTTCTTCATATTAAATTCATTTTTAATTATTTTTTATGCATAAAGAATAGGTTTATTCTGCGCTTATGTTACAGAACATATCAGAGATTGGGGTTCATATGAGCATTTCAAACACATTAAAATTTGGGGTTTTAGCCGCTGTTATCTCGGCAACCTCTTTTGGTGCAACAGCACGTGATTTTCTCAATGTATCCTATGATCCGACCCGTGAACTGTATGAAGATGTAAATAAGAATTTTGGCAAATATTGGGAAAGCCGTACCGGTCAAAAAATCAATTTCAAGCAATCGCATGGCGGTTCAGGCAAACAGGCACGTGCCGTGATTGATGGTCTGGATGCAGATATCGTAACGTTAGCATTGGCTGCCGATATTGATGTGCTGGCAGAAAAAGCTAAACTGTTACCTGCGGACTGGCAAAAGAAATTGCCGCAAAACTCGACGCCTTATACTTCAACCATCGTGTTCCTGGTGCGTAAAGGCAATCCGAAAGAGATTAAGGACTGGGGTGATCTGGTCAAACCGGGCGTAGCAATCATTACCCCAAACCCGAAAACTTCAGGCGGTGCACGCTGGAATTATCTGGCGGCTTGGGCTTGGGCCAAACATCAGGCGGGCGGCAACGATAAGACTGCGCAAGAATTTGTTCGTAAAATTTATAAAAATACCAAAGTTCTGGATTCCGGGGCACGTGGTTCAACCACGACCTTTGCTGAACGTGGCATTGGGGATGTTTTACTCGCATGGGAAAACGAAGCGCATTTAGCCCTTCGAGAACAACCAGGCAAGTTTGAAATTGTGACTCCTTCTCTGTCGATTCTGGCTGAACCACCGGTGGCGATTGTAGAAAAAAATGCCAAGAAAAAAGGCAACCAGTACTTGGCTCAAGGTTATTTGAACTTCCTGTATTCACCATTGGGTCAAGACTTAGCAGGTAAACATTATTATCGTCCACGTAATGAAGCCGCTTTAAAAAAATATAAGCATGTGTTCAGACCACTAACACTGGTGACGATTGATCAAGAATTTGGCGGCTGGAACAAAGTACAAAAGGCTCACTTTGAAAATGGTGGTGTATTTGACCAGATCGTTAAAGCCAACAGCGCGAAATAATTTTCTAAGCTGATTGATATAGGAGCATCGACATGATTCATACGCTTATCGTCCCTGGTGTAGGTGGCAGTGAATATAACCACTGGCAAACCTACTTGCAGCACCGACTGATGCGATGCTCCCGTGTGCAGCAAAAGGACTGGAATCATCCGGTACTGGATATCTGGGTGGCAGAATTTGTCAAAACCCTGCAAGCTATTCCAGCAAAGGTTCAGATTGTTGCGCATAGCTTTGGCTGTCTGACCAGTATTGCGGCCCTTGCCCGACATCCGGAACTCAATGCAAAAGTAAAAAATCTGCTATTGGTTGCACCGGCTAATCCGGCACGATTTGGGGAAAATGGTTTTGTGCGTGATAGTCAAACAGACTACAGCGCCTATTTTCAACAGCTCAAGCTTCAAGTGCCCACCACGTTATTGATCAGTGAAAATGATCCCTGGTTAAGTTTTGAAGATGCGCACATACTGGCCCAAGCCTGGAAAATCAAACCCATCAGTCTAGGTGTAGTCGGTCATGTCAATGTCGCTTCTGGTTTTGGCCCTTTTCCTGAAATTGAACAATATCTGATTTCAGAAAACACTATGCGCCATATCAGCAAAGTTGATGAGAGCAAGTATTATTTTAAATTTGCATTTTAGTCGCTGCAAACTATGCTTGTGCCAAATTTATTTTCTAATTTCGCTGGTTATTTTTAATCAGTATTCTCTCTTTTGAGGAGTAATCATGTCGCAGCGATCCCGAGTGCTGCCAGGATTTGGTCTTTCTCTAGGCTTTACCCTAGCGTATTTGTCATTAATCGTTTTGATCCCGCTGTCAGCTGTTTTTATTAAATCACTGGGCATTGGCTGGGATGGCTTATGGGAAATCCTGAGCTCTGAACGTATCTTGAAATCATTGCAGTTAAGCTTCACCGCAGCCATTGTCGCTGCACTGGTCAATGTAGTATTTGGCCTGTTACTGGCGTGGTGTCTGGTACGTTACAGCTTTCCGGGCAAACGTATTGTCGATGCCCTGGTAGATTTGCCTTTTGCCTTGCCCACTGCGGTTGCGGGTATTGCCCTGACCTCTTTATATGCACCGACCGGCTGGATTGGTCAATATTTAGAACCGATTGGCATTCAAGTCGCTTATACCCCGATTGGTATTACACTGGCATTGATCTTTATTGGCCTGCCTTTTGTGGTGCGTACCGTCCAACCGGTACTGAGTGATCTGGAAACTGAACTGGAAGAAGCGGCTTCTGCACTGGGTGCCAACCGTTTTCAGATCGTGACCAAAGTGATTTTTCCAATTCTGCTGCCTGCACTGATCACTGGCTTCGCTTTGGCCTTTGCCCGTGGTGTCGGTGAATATGGTTCAGTCATCTTTATTGCCGGTAACCAGCCTTTTGAAACGGAAATTGCACCGTTAATGATTATTTCTCGTTTAGAAGAATATGATTATGCTGGTGCAACAACGATTGCTGTCGTCATGCTACTGATTTCGTTCGTGATGCTATTCCTGATTAACTTATTACAAGCATGGGCCAGCCGTCGTACCGGGAGAACTGCGCGATGAGTTTAAATACCAACAGCAATGCGCTGGCTGAAAAGTTGCAATCCCGTGATGCAACCCGTGAGCCAACTTGGGTACGTTATACGCTGCTCACTATTGCCTTAATCTTCTTTTTAAGCTGCCTGATTCTGCCCTTGATTCTGGTTTTTGTTGAAGCCTTTAAACAAGGGGTTGGCGTTTATACCCAAGCGCTGGTGCATCCGGATACTCTGTCGGCAGTAAAACTTACCTTGCTGACGGCTGCAATCGCAGTACCGCTCAACGTCGTATTTGGTGTTGCGGCAGCCTGGTCTGTAGCGAAGTTCAACTTTCCGGGGAAATCATTCCTGACCACCATTATTGATCTCCCTTTCTCGGTTTCACCTGTGATCGCGGGTATGATGCTGGTGCTGATTTTCGGTACCCAAGGCTGGATGGGTTCTTGGCTGATGGATCACGATATCAAGATCCTTTATGCGGTGCCTGCGATTGTCCTAGCGACTATCTTTATTACGGTACCTTTTGTTGCGCGTGAGCTAATTCCGTTAATGGAAGCACAAGGAACCGAAGAAGAAGAAGCTGCGATTGTACTCGGTGCATCTGGCTGGCAGACTTTCTGGAAAGTGACCCTGCCCAATATCAAATGGGGTCTGATCTATGGCGTGATTCTGTGTAATGCGCGGGCCATGGGTGAATTTGGTGCGGTGTCGGTGGTTTCCGGCCATATCCGTGGTGAAACCAACACCTTACCGCTACACGTCGAAATTCTTTATAACGAATATACCTTTAGTGCTGCGTTTGCCGTGTCTTCGCTTCTGGCTCTCCTCGCAATTGTGACCCTGATTTTAAAAACATGGGTGGAACTGCGCCAGGAAAAACAAGACAAACGTAATGAAGATTCAACAGTTTCTTAAGGAATGCCCACATGAGTATTCAAGTACAAAATATTGAAAAACACTTTGGTGCATTCCATGCACTGAAAAACATTTCGCTGGATTTCCCAGATGGTCAACTGGTCGCACTTCTTGGTCCATCCGGCTGTGGTAAAACCACTTTGCTACGGATTATTGCCGGTCTGGAATCTGCGGATGGCGGTCAGGTGATTTTAGAAGGTCAGGATGCCACCAATGTACATGTGCGTGAGCGTGAAGTTGGCTTCGTATTCCAGCACTATGCCCTGTTCCGTCATATGACGGTATTTGACAACATCGCCTTTGGCCTGCGTGTGCGTCCACGTAAAACTCGTCCATCCGAAGCGGAAATTAAAAAACGTGTGACACGTTTACTCGACTTGGTTCAGCTCGGTTTCTTGGCTGACCGATATCCAGCTCAACTTTCTGGTGGTCAGCGCCAGCGTATTGCCTTGGCACGTGCTTTGGCAGTTGAACCACGTGTATTATTACTGGATGAACCTTTCGGTGCACTGGATGCCAAAGTCCGTAAGGAACTGCGTCGCTGGTTACGTACCCTGCATGACGAATTGCATATCACCTCGATCTTTGTAACTCATGATCAGGAAGAAGCACTCGAAGTTGCGGATCAGATCGTAGTAATGAACAAAGGTAATGTAGAGCAGATCGGATCTCCACGTGAAGTCTATGAAACACCAAAAACTCCATTTGTATTCGACTTTTTGGGTCAGGCGAACCGTTTTGAAGGTCACAACAATGCAGGCATCATCCAGCTCGGCGAAGACCGCATTCAATTTGAGGGTGCAAAAAATGCCGCTCAAGGTGAAGTGATTTTATTCGCACGTCCAGATGAGCTCCGCATTCATGCACAGCCACACGACAATGCCATTCAAGCGACTTTCATTCGTGAATTATGGATCGCGGGTAAAGTCGTTGCAGAGCTAAATGACCGTCAAGGCAATCTGATCGAAATTTTACTCACACCTGATGAAGCGAGAGCGCATCAATTCCGCCCAAATCAAACTGTTTGGTTAAGTGCGGTTAACTTGCATTTATTTGAAAACCAGGTCGCTTAAGATCAAAAGATGGGGCTTTAAAATGCCCCATCCTCTTCTAGGGTAAGAGAATTATGAATTTCCAACAATTAAGAATTATACGAGAAACGGTTAGACAAAACTTTAATTTAACTGAAGCTTCGGCTGCGCTTTATACTTCACAGTCCGGGGTAAGTAAGCATATTAAAGATCTGGAAGATGAACTGGGAGTACAGCTATTTATCCGTAAAGGTAAACGCCTACTGGGCTTAACCGAACCAGGTCAGGCACTTTTAGGCATTGTGGAACGCATGCTGGTCGATGCCGACAATATCAAACGTCTGGCCGATGATTTCAATAAAGTCGATGAAGGCACATTGACGATTGCCACGACGCATACCCAGGCGCGTTATGTGTTGCCACCAATTGTCAGCCAATTCAAAAAAGAATTCCCTAAAGTACATTTGATTTTGCAACAGGCCAGCCCGGTTGAAATCACGGAAATGCTGCTGCAAGGTCAAGCCGATATCGGTATTGCGACCGAAGCACTCACCACTGAAGATAATCTGGCCAGCGTACCTTATTATAACTGGCAGCATAGTATTATTACCCCACAGAATCATCCATTGGCAAGCAAAGAGCACGTGCGTATTGAAGATCTGGCGCATTACCCGATTATCACTTATCACGGCGGTTTTACCGGTCGCTCCAAGATTGATACTGCTTTTGAAGAAGCTGGTTTTGATGTGGATATTGTGATGTCCGCGCTTGATGCCGATGTAATCAAGACCTATGTAGAAATGAATATGGGTGTCGGCATTGTCAACGATGTGGCCTATGACCCGGAGCGTGATTACCGCTTAAAGCAGATTAAAACCGATATTTTCGGCGTAAATACCACTTGGATTGCAGTGCGTAAAGGTCATTTACTGCGAGGTTATGGCTACGAGTTTATTTCACTCTGCTCACCAGATGCGGATATTAAGGCATTGAAAAAAGTGGCTTATCCAGACGAATAAAGTGCAATATTTTAAGTTTTTAATCAAAGAGGCTACACCGCCTCTTTTTTATTTTTTGAGTAGATAAAGAATACAAATATCAAGCATAATCACGTGCATAATAAATTGAATTATACCAAGATGATCAATAATAAATTTGCTCTTTTCTCCGTGGGCTTGTTTTTCTCCGGGTCAGGTTATGCAGCAGCGTTTGAACAATCTGGTCAGTCCATTCAGTCTTTTTTTGAAAAAAATCATTATGCTGAAGTTTCTCTAGCTTGGGTTCGCCCTGATATCAGCGGTCAGGTACAACATACCGAAGAGCTGCAACAATTAGGCATCACCGATTTTTCAACAGGAAATCTTGCCCATAGCCAATGGATTTCCAATGCCGCATTAAAATTCCAGTTGAATCCTCAAGTGTCGTGGGGACTGATTTATGATCAGCCTTATTCTATAGATATCGCTTATCATTATGATCCTGTTTTTGCAGGTGTAGCACTTCCAATTGAGGCTGCTACCATTCAGTTTGAGAGCCATAATTTGACCTCATTAATTGGCTTTCAACCAGACGCTGACTGGAATTTTTATACAGGGCTAAGTTATCAAAGCTTAGAGGGAAATTTATATTTAGCCGGGCAGACATTTTATATATTCAATGGTTATCGGGCCACATTTGAACAAGATCCCGCTTGGGGTTGGCTTGCTGGAATCAGTTATCAGATTCCAGAATATTTTTTTAGAACCGCACTGACCTATCGTTCTGCAATCACTCATCACAATAAAACCACTGAATCGATTGTTGTCGGTACGAATCCAGCACCTTATACAGAAATTCAAACTCCACAGTCTGTGAACTTGGATTTTCAGACAGCTTTAACTGATCAAAATGCGCTCTACGGCACGCTGCGTTGGTCAAACTGGCAAAATTTCGTGATCCAGCCACCTAAATTTGGCGCTGTAATTGACTATGCGGCCTTACAGTTCCCTGAAGTAAAACCTTTTAGAATGATTGATTATCGTGAGGATCAATGGTCTGGCAAAATTGGACTTGCCCATCAATGGCCATCTTTTGGCATAAATTCGATCGAACTTTTATGGGATTCCGGTACAGGAAATCCGGCTTCAACATTAAATCCGAGTGATGGATATTGGGGCATCGGACTAGGCCATCTTTATAAGATCCAAGAGACCTGGGATATTGCTACAGGACTCTATTATTTAAAATTTCAGAAACCTGAGGTTGCAATATCTGATTCGCTTACTCCTCAAATAGCGGGTTTATCCGCTGTTTCTGACAATAGTGCCTGGATCGCAGGTTTGAAACTGGGTTACCACTTTTAAAATTGTTCTAAAAAAACAAAAAAACGAGCCGAAGCCCGTTTTTTTATGAGGTTAAATCTTAGAAGCGGAAGCTTACACCAAGTTTAGCGACTGGTAGCCATTCGTACTCATTGTCGTTACGAATATCATCTTCTTCCAACTGAACTTGTTGGTTAAAGTCAGCAATAACTCCAGGATTTGTAGGAGTAGCAACTCCACTTGAAGTTAAGTTAACTGTTGGATTTCCATTGTAGTAAGCACCAATTTCACCAAACACACCCCAACGATTAGTAATCGCTGGAGAGAAACCAATACCTAGGTAGGGTGCAATATTATTTTTATAAGATAGGTCACCACTAATACGTGCATCTCCTACTGCCTTGAATTCAACATCATTTACGGAGAAGGTTTCACCCGAACGAACTCGACGATCGATATCATATTGATTATCTACATAAGCTACACCAGCCGCCATATAGAACCAGTTTGCCCAAGGACGGATTTCAGCATTTAGGTAAGTCAGGTTATTGTCCATATCCAGGTCATAATCAGAACCATTGATTGATAAATCATCCGACCAGGAAATATCACCGCCGTTATAACCTAAAGTGACGCCTACATATGGGTTAGCACTCCAGGAAATTGCCCCACCATAACCGGTAGTACCGACTTCAGCACGAACAGCTGCGGGTTTAAAGAAAGAAAAAGATGCCACACCTTCATCTGTTACGATTGTTTCATCAGCAGCCATGACAGATCCAGCTGTGGCAGCTAGAACGGATACTGCTAAAAGTTGATATAAAGCTTTCATTATTTCTCTCCTCAAAAGAACTTTTTTTTCATCATTAGTTATTCGTGATGAGCTCAATATAAAGGACTTAAAAAATATTTTTTATTCACATTTTGCTCATCTTTTGTTATTTTTTGATACAAATTAATTTTTCTTGTTCAGAACCAAGCGTTTTCTAACACTTCTCCTACATTTCAACATAATGAAAAAGTACACTTATCACTTTAATAATTTCACGCTTTCTACACTTCTGGTTATTTTTCATCTATTTTTAATGCTTTCAACTATTTTTCCTGCAATATAGTGTAAAATCTAGAAAATTTTTTTCTGGAAGGAAGATCATGTCGCAGCTTTCAACAATCATTGAACAAGCGTTTGAAGACCGTGCGAATTTTACAGCTGCAGATTGCTCTGCTGAAATCCGTCAAGCAGTTGAGGAAGTAATTGCTGGTCTAGACAATGGTACTTTACGTGTTGCTGAAAAAATCGATGGTGAATGGGTTGTTCATCAATGGATTAAAAAAGCGGTATTGTTATCATTTAAATTAAACGACAACAAACCAATGGAAGCTTGTGATCTTCGTTTCTATGACAAAGTAGAGACGAAATTCTCTGGTTGGACTGAAGAACAATTCAAGGCTGCTGGTGTACGTGTCGTACCACCTGCTGTCGCACGTAAAGGTTCTTTTCAGGCCAAAGGCGTAATCTTGATGCCTTCTTATGTCAACATCGGTGCTTATGTAGATGAAGGCACGATGGTTGATACTTGGGCAACTGTAGGTTCATGTGCGCAAATCGGTAAAAATGTTCACTTGTCAGGTGGTGTAGGTATTGGTGGTGTGCTTGAACCGCTTCAAGCGAATCCAACCATTATTGAAGATAACTGCTTTATCGGTGCACGTTCTGAAATCGTTGAAGGCGTAATCGTTGAAGAAGGTTCTGTAATTTCAATGGGTGTATTCATTGGTCAATCGACCAAGATTTATGACCGTGCCACTGGCGAAATTCATTATGGTCGCGTACCAGCAGGTTCAGTCGTTGTTGCTGGTAGCCTCCCTTCTAAGTGTGGTACTTACAGCTTGTATGCTGCCATCATCGTGAAAAAAGTTGATGCACAAACTCGTTCTAAAACAAGCCTGAACGATCTATTACGCGAAGACTAAGATGTCTTAACTTAGAGGATACATTCGTGTTCCTCGGAGCTTCAACCGCTCCTCGTCTCTACGATTAGTAATAATCGTAGGGATTTTTATTTTTATACCCGGTTATTTATTTCTCATTGGTTAGTTTTGTTATGAATACGCTTCGATCTTCTGCAATTCCTGTCTCTGATCCGTCTGCGGGTTTACGCATTACGGAGATTTTCTATTCATTGCAAGGTGAAGCCAATGCTGCAGGACTGCCAACAGTATTTATCCGTTTAACCGGTTGCCCATTGCGTTGTAGCTATTGTGATACCACCTATTCCTTTGAAGGCGGTGAGCGTCAGTCTCTGGACGATATTATCCAGACCACGCTTGATTTTAAAACCCCTTATGTCTGTGTGACCGGCGGTGAACCACTGGCGCAGCCCAATGCCCTACCCCTGATGCAGCGACTGGCAGATTTAGGATGTCAGGTTTCACTTGAAACCAGTGGGGCTTTAGATGTGTCCAAAGTGGATTCACGTGTTTCCAAAGTTTTAGATTTAAAAACGCCAACTTCAGGTGAAGTTGCACGAAATTTGCTTTCTAATCTCGCTCATTTAACTGCACATGATCAAATCAAGTTTGTGATATGCAATCGTGAAGACTATGAATGGTCAAAGCAGCAGTTAGAGCTGTACCAACTTCAAGACAAAGTGAGTACAGTTTGGTTTTCGCCTGCATTTGCGGTTGAAAAAGGTGCGGTTCGTTTACCACCACTGGCACGTGATTTGGCTCAGTGGATTTTAGAAGACCATCTCCCTGTTCGTTTCCAGTTACAGCTACACAAGTTGTTATGGAATGATGAAACTGGTCGTTAATTTTTTGTAAAGTATTTTTTTGGAGAATCAGCTTATGCGCCCTCGTGCCATTGTCCTGTTATCTGGCGGATTAGACTCAACAACATGTCTGGCTTGGGCGCAGGCACGCTATGAATGTATCGCACTCAGTTTTCGATATGGTCAGCGTTCAACGACCGAGCTGGATGCAGCAAAAGCTTTAACACAACGTGCGGGTGTGGAACATCGAGTGATCAATATTGATCTGGGTAATCTGGGTGGTTCAGCCCTTACCGATCATAGTATTGAGGTACCTGACCATGAACAGGCTGGCATTCCAATTACCTATGTTCCAGCACGTAATACTATCTTCCTGTCTTACGCTCTGGCCGCGGCAGAAGTATTCGAAGCTGAAGCGATTGTGATCGGAATTAATGCGGTTGATTACTCCGGTTATCCGGATTGCCGTCCGGAATTTATTGACGCATTTGCCAACATGGCACGCCTTGCGACCAAGGTTGGCGTAGAGGGTCAGGCGCTCAAATTTGAAACACCTTTGTTACATTTATCCAAAGCAAATATCATTCGCTTAGGTATTGAACATGGCGTAGACTACAGTCAAACGGTGTCATGCTATCAAGCAGATGACCAAGGACGTGCCTGTGGCAAATGCGACAGTTGTCGTTTACGTAAACAGGGTTTTGCGGACGCAGGTGTTGAAGACCCGACACGTTATATACCGTAATAACAAGGTAGAGTTTATGAAGAATTTAAAATCAAACATCGTGCTTTCAGCAATTGTTTCAGCTGCTGCTATGTTCGCAACTACGGCTCAAGCGGCTGATGACAAATTACAACAAGCTTATAAAAGCACCAATGTAAAATCTGCATTGATCAATGTTTGTAAAAATGAAACTGGCAAAAGCAAAAAATTGACATCTGCTGAAGTCAGCAAATATTGTGGTTGTGCTATTGAAGCAGATGGCAAATTAACCAATGCACAAAAATGGGAAATTCAAAGCACTATTAACCAGAAGAAAAGCCCAGGCACTTTAGCTTTTGTACAGAAGCAGAATAAAGATCTTCAAGCATGCTTTGGTCCACAGTTAACAGGCAAACTGAAAACTTTGACTGAAGAAGCAATGAAATCAGCTCAAGCGGCACCAAAGAAATAAGATCTGCTTATTCTTTGATAAAATAAGCCACTATAGTGTGGCTTATTTTTTTAAAAAAATTTAAAGAAAACAGGAGTTTTTATGTCTGAAATGAGTTTGCTTGACCAGAATTTTCCTGCGACGACAGGCGAAATCAATTTAACCCAGTTGAATACAGAATGGCTGGTGATTTATTTTTATCCTAAAGACTCTACACCGGGCTGCACAACTCAGGCAGTTGGCTTTTCCTGTTTAAAAGATCAGTTTGATGCTTTAAACACCACAATTCTTGGCGTATCACGTGATTCGGTAAAAGCGCATCAGAACTTTACTGAAAAGCAAAATTTGAGTATCAATCTGATCAGCGATAAAGAAGAAGTGTTGTGCAATCACTTTGATGTGATTAAAGAAAAGAACATGTATGGCAAACAAGTAATGGGCATTGAGCGTTCAACTTTTATTTTCCATAATAGCCAACTGGTCAAAGAATACCGTAAGGTCAAAGCAGCAGGTCACGCAGAACAAGTTCTGGAAGATTTAAAAGCTTTGCAAGCTGCTTAATTGCATGCTTACCGTATAGACAAAAGCTCGAAATATTCGAGCTTTTTTTACAATAACGTTCATATCATCAAGTATTTTATATCTACCCTAGTTCATTTCACACTGGCCTGATAGATGAAGATTAACTTTATCCCCTACCCCGGCAATTCCTTTTTTCATACCAAAATCCCTACGGTTAATCACGGCTGATGCCTGAACATCAAGCAGGTTGGCATTTGACATACTGGGTTTAAACGTTGTTTCGAAAATCACAGGCTTGGTCACACCACGCAGGGTTAAATGACCTAAAACATTGTATTTGCCATTGCCCAAGTCTTTAAACTGGATACTTTTAAAAATTACAGTCTTATATTTTTCTACATAAAACAGGTCTTCGCCCAAAATCATATGTTTAAATAGCGGCTTACTAAAGCTTAAACTTTCCACATCCATGACCAGATGAGTTGAGGCATTGTGCGGTGCTTTAACGTCAAACTGCATCGTGGATTGAACCTGATTGAACTTGGCTTTAACTACAGTAAGACCCATCGACTTAATCTCAAAACCGACATCACTTTTGGGAGTTAAGGTCCATGATCTTGCAAAAGACTGACTGGTCAAAGCTAAACAGATCGCTAGGCTAAGGAGCCCAGTTTTTATTATTGTTTTCAATTTTAAATCCACCTTGTTTAATTTCTTATTGATCGGATTTAAGTACACCGCTTAATCTGAAACTAAACTTTCTTGTTTTTGAGCGAACAGGTTTTCGTTATTTTTATACCAGTTTATTGAAGTTTTTGTAAAATCATTCATGACTAACGGACAAAATACTTGCTTTGATTTTTCTCTAATAAGTGGCCCTGCTAGCCTAGCAGGAGACTGGTTTCCTCTTATAAAATTTTGATTTTATAAATTTTTTATACAAACCAGATCCTTTATTTTAAGTTCAATTTATATTGGAAATATCCATGTGCTTGCAGCACTGAAAAGAGTTGTTTTCTACGCTGCCTATTCACGATCACTATCTAAAATGACACGCTTAGACAACTCTTAACCGATCTATCAGCTTTCGTAGCCTGAATCAAATACTGAGAATTAATGACACTGCGACGCCCCACATGGTACAGGCAATAATAGCATCCAGTATTTTCCATGCTTTTGGATGTTGGAACCAAGGCGTCAGTATCTTTGCCCCATATCCCAAACTAAAGAAGAAAAACCAGGAAGCACAGACAGCGCCTAAAGCAAACCACCATTTTCCTAAGGCGTATTGAGTTGAAATTGATCCAATCAATATGACTGTGTCTAAGTAAACATGCGGATTTAGCCAGGTAAAAGCCAGGCAGATCATCAGTACTTGTAGAAAATGCTCTGTTAGCTGATCACTTGGTGCCAAAACCTCTGTTGATTTAAAGGCACTGATCGCATGGTGCAAACCATAATAAAACAGGAATCCTGCGCCAATATATTTAGAAAATATAATAATATCCGGATAATGTTCAATGACACGCGCAAAGCCCAGTACGCCAAGCAGAATTAAAATGGAATCAGACAAGGCACAAATCACACAGACCCAGAACACATGCTGCTGTTTTAAACCTTGCTTTAATACAAAAGCATTCTGTGCACCGATACTGACAATCAGGCTCATTCCCACAGCAAAACCACTCATCATATAACTGAACATCACATTCCCCTTTTTTTGAATAAATGAATTATGCAAAAAAATGAGTGCGATTAATTAAAACTAAGTTAATATCAATTTAACTAAATTATTTTTAGATAACAACTATGCTGAATGCGAAACAATGTGAGGCTTTTTATGCAGTTGCAAAAACGGGAAGTTTCGATCTGGCTGCCGAGCAGCTAAATATTACCGCTTCGGCAGTGACCCTTCGTGTTCAAAGTCTGGAAAAAAAATTGGGACAATTGCTTCTGGTGAGAGATCGACCTTGCCGCGTGACTCAATCCGGGCAAACCTTATTGCATTATTTACAACATCAACGTTTGCTAGAACAGAATCTGATGCAGGATCTGGGTGGACAGCTGCAACAGGAAGGTTTCTATTGTCTGAATATTGCTACTAATGCCGATTCACTCGCGACCTGGCTGTTACCAACCTTACAAGCCCAACTCATCCAACATAAAATTGTGTTGCATTTTCAGGTGGATGATCAATCACAGACTCATCATCTGTTAGAAGCAGGTCTCGTCAATGCCTGTTTGAGTACTGAAGCCAAGGCAATGAAAGGTTGCCGGGCAGAATTGATCGGACAGATGCAATACCGTCTCGTTGCTACGCCTGAATTTTCCCGAAACTGGTTTCATCAAGGCGTACATCGGGATGCGCTACGCCTTGCCCCTGCCATTATTTTTAATGAAAAAGACCAACTCCATACCCAATTTATTCAGCACGAATTTGGCCTGAATCTAGCACAATATCCTCACTTTTTTATTCCATCGACCCATGCATTTTTTGATGCGATTGTCATGGGTCTAGGCTATGGCTGGCTGCCGGACTATCAAACTAGGAATTTGCTGGAGTCAGGTCGACTGCTTGAACTTTCAAGTGAGATGCGAATTGAAGTGCCCTTGTATTGGCATCACTGGAAAGAACAGTCTCCTGGTCTAGAAATCCTTGGGGAGTGTTTGAAACAGCATGCTCAAACTAACATGAATCAACCCATAATAACCTGATACTTTTAAACCAGATTGGTTTTATCATTCTGGGCAAATTTTTCACTGAGTTGCTGATAGGTCGTGGTTTTTTGGAAATTCTCTAGAAAATCAATCGTGCCTTGTGGAAATTTATCTCGTTGAATTTCGCCACGATAATAAGCTTCACGCATCGGCGTGGCAGATAAGGCATCTTCGAGGCTGTCAAGTTCGACCATTTCCCATTCTGGAAAAAACTTTAAATAATAAGAAGAATCATCTTTAAAGTGCCCAATCAGTCCGACTTTGGCATCCGGCTCAATGACCTGATTCACCAGCGATTTCACTAGTTTCTGCCATTTTTCATCATTATAAACATCAATGACTTCTACAAATTTGATCCGAGCCCGATCTTCTGGACTAAAATTTGACAGGATCATGGCTTCACGCTCCGAAGCCAAGAATGGATTCTTGATATTGCGTTCATTTTGCGCAGAACCAAGCGCCAAAATCACATGTTGACTATGCTGCAGGGCAATGTTAATGGTTTGCATGTGTGCCAGATGAAAAGGCTGAAAACGGCCAATGAAAACCAGATAATCAAATGTATAGTTCATAAGGGATCAGTTTTTTATGACTCATGAGTTGTGCTGTCCCAATAAATATGCGACATAATCATTCCCATAAAATCAAATTAAGTTTTAAAGCAAGGATAGTACGATGACACTGAGCTGTATTCAACAACCTCATGAGCATTTGAATGCGAATTTAGAACATGGTGTACTCACTTTAGCCATCAATCGCCCGGAAGCGAAAAATGCGTTATATAGCGAGCTGTATCTCTGGATTGCGAAAGCCTTGGATGAAGCTGATCAGGCACCTGAAGTTCGTGTAGTTGTATTACGTGGTCAGGATGCAGACTTTAGTGCGGGCAATGATATGCAGGATTTTATGAAATCTGCCGCGAAGAAAGGTCAGGCACCTGCTGCTGAAGGCCCGCCATTTGTTTTACTCAAATCTGCCGCAAAATTTTCCAAGCCATTGATTGCAGCCGTGCGTGGTGTTGCAATCGGCATTGGCGTGACAATTTTACTGCATTGTGATCTGGTTTATAGTGACAATACTACTCTGTTCCAGATTCCATTTGTCAGTTTGGGTCTATCGCCTGAAGGCGCATCAAGCAAATTACTGATTCAACAGGCAGGCTATCATAAAGCAGCTGAATTATTGCTGACTGCGCAAAAATTCAATAGCGAAAAAGCGCTCGACGCAGGTCTGGTGAATAGCATTGAAGAAGATGTTTACACTAAAGCAGCAGCACAAGCTGCCCAGCTCTCTGCCCTGCCATTGGCATCACTGGTGCAATCCAAAGCCTTGATGAAACACAATGTGAATGAAATTGTAGAATGGATTGACCATGAAGCAGAAATTTTCATGCAGCGTGTCGGCTCGCCAGAAATGCTGGAAGCGGTTCAAGCCTTTATGCAAAAACGGAAACCTGATTTCACACAATTCAACTAATTTTCAAACTTATGAGTTCAATGAGGTGGTTTAGACTGCCTCAATCTTTTATTTTTCCAAGAATCTGAAGTATGCCAAATCAAGACTCCCAAACCTCTTCCCAAACAACAGATAGTTCAAATCCAGAAAAGAAACGTTATTACGAACCTGCACCTCAAGATATAGATGTCGATAATTTTCGTAAGGTGATTGAAAGCCGACGTTCGGTGCGTAAATTTACCAAAAAGCCAATTCCCGTTGAAGTTCTGGATGCCTGTCTGGATTTGTCGTTGTTGGCACCGAATTCGTCGAACTTACAGCCTTGGACTTTTTATGTGGTACAAAATCCGGGCAAGAAAAAGCGTTTGGTAAAAGCCTGTATGAGTCAACTGGCAGCCAAAACAGCTTCTGAGCTAATTGTCTGTATCGCACGTACCGACCGTATCGATGAAATGGCGAAACGTAATGTGAATGAATTTCCATTTCCTGAAGCGCCACCCGCGATTAAGAAATACTATAAATATATTCCTTACAACTATAAGACTGGTTATCTGAATGCTTTTGGTAACTTTAAGAAAGTGGCTTTCAAAGTTGCCCGTACATTGGACAAACAAATGCCAGTGTCTGCTTTCAGCCCGGCTGATGCGAAACTGTGGGCGACCAAAACGACGGCGCTCGCTTGTGAAAATCTGGTCTTAGCTTTACGTGCTTATGGTTTTGACAGCTGTATGATGGAAGGTTTTGATGAGCCGATGGTTCGTGAAATTCTGAAATTGAATGATGAACAATATCCAGTCATGGTAATTGGTGCGGGTGAACGTGCCGAAGATGGCGTATTTTTCCCGCAATACCGTTTTGATCGTGAGCTGTTTATTCAAAAGATTTAAGCTTCACATCTATAGAAATTAAATAGCTTAAATCTGATAGATCTCTTGTGACATGGATGTCACATCATTCACTCTTTATGCGCTAAAAACTATATAAGATAAATTTTAACGGAAATTTCATATTTTTTATTAACGCTCTTTCATAAGTCGTTTTTTTACTCAGTTGCAAATTTTAGATGCCAGAAATTAAATCTTAAATCGAGTCTTTTCCCATTATTTTGCTCGTGCTCAGTAAATATTTTGAAAGCTTTCACTCTACCAAACACATGCACAATTCCAATTCTTCTTCCATTAATTTTTTGATTATAAGTTTTGAGTTCAAGATCCAATTTAGTGATTTCTCTAGTTAAATTTCTTTTTAATCGAGAATTAAGCTGAACTAAAAAGTTTAAAAAAATTTTACACAATCACACAAAATGTCTATTGCTGAATTTAAAAGATAGTTTATTTTTCTTCTATTTTTTATGAAGCTATTTTTTATATTTTAAAAGTATAAAAAAATTAAATATTAATATAAAACAATATCTTAATCTATTTTAAAAAGACTTATAAAACTATTTTAAGCTTACTGAATTAAAGTCAAGGTAAAAAGAAAGATGAATTTTCCGAAATAAAAAATGCTAACCGGAACAAATATTTGAGTATTTCTTAATTGAAAATGGTATTTTTTGTGATAGATCATTTAATCATTAAGATGATTTAATCAGTTCGCATAATAACAATAGATAAATAAAAAAAAATGTGACTGAAATTTTGGCTCTCTAGTTCTTTTATAAAAAGAGGCTCGAAGAAGCAAAAAAGAATTAGAGGGTTCATCTTAAACAGAAGTTAAATAGGAGGTGAAGACGTACTGAAGATAAGATTCATAACCTTGTAACAGGATAGCAAATATTTTGAAATAAAATGCATTTTTTAAACAAATTAAAAAGACCCTAACATACAGAAGAGTTGAGGCCATGACAAAAAAGTATAGTAAATTTTTATCCATTCCTACAGATTTTAATTTAGAAGATTCACCCTATCATTGGATTAGTCAAGTACATACCCAATATGTGCAAAATGTTGACTATGCCTTAAAGAAATACGGTTTAGATAATTCTCGAAGACGTATTTTGCTGGCATTAAAATTTAAAAATAGAGCGAGTATTTCTGATTTATCTGACATGTTGATTTATAAGATGTCGACTACTACTAAAATCATCTATCGCCTAAAAGATGAGGGATTAGTACATACTTATTCCTGTGAGGATGATGCACGAATTACCCGAGTATTATTAACCGAAAAAGGTCAGCAAATGATTAAAAAAATTAATGATCTTAGTGTTGTTGTACTAGAGCAATCTTTCGATGGTTTAACACCGTTGCAAATTGAAAAAATGCTACACAGCCTTAAGCATATTTTCCGAAATCTAGCTCCTTCGCATTAAGTGAATCAAAGGGAAATTAAAGTATATAAAAATTGAGTAAAAATCAGGGGAAATTATATTTTTTAAATTTAAGGATATAATATAGGACTTACGCATTGACGGATTTAAAAAAGTCTCAAACTACTTTATAACGTATCTGTGATCAGACGAACTAAACATGCTTCTACAGCAACTTGTACATTACCCATTTATATGGGCTTTCTCATGACAGAACCAAACTCTATTAGCTGCACACAACTTGCCGAGACTTATAATATCTCGCATGACAGTGTAAATCGCTTTTTGGAGCGTGAAGACTACACAGCTCACGATCTATATCAAGAAGCAATTCAACACATTGATAATAATAAACTTATAGTCAGTATTGATGATACTGTTTTAGATAAGCCATATAGTCAACATATGGACTTAGTTAGCTATTTTTGGTCAGGTAAACACCACCGATCCGTCAAGGGTATTAATCTGATTACCTTGTATGCGACAGATCAACATGGCAAAAATATTCCAATTAATTTTCGAATTTATGATAAGTCAGAAAGTAAAACCAAGAATGATTACTTTATGGAGATGTTAAGTGAAGTACTCGATTGGGGTGCAAAGATTCAATTCATTACAGGTGATAGTTGGTATTCATCGACTGAAAATCTAAAAACCATAAGAAAACATGGTATTCGATTTATGTTTGGTGTCGACAGTAACCGTAAGGTTTCCCCTGAAAAAGGACAATGGTTTCAACTCCGTTTATTGCCGAATTTTCATCAGGGTCAAGTGGTCTGGCTCAAAGATGTTGGCTTTGTACAATTATTTAAGACTCAGTTAAAAGAACAGCAGAGATTTTATATTGTGCATCAAGATGAAGATGATTTATTGTCCTTTGATGGTTTTTATGAATTACATTCAAGTCATTGGAAAATAGAACAATATCATCGAGTAATTAAACAGGTTTGTCATATTGAAAAGTTTCAAGTAAGACGATCCAAGCTGATTTTGAATCATATTTTCTCAGCCTTGATGGCCTATGTTGAGATACAAAAGAACCAGTTTGAGCGGATCTTTGAAAATGTATATCGTTGGCAGAAGAAATTATTTAGACCAATTATCAAGAACTTTATTGATGAATTTATTCTCGATAAGAATCATCTGCTGCCACAGAAAATCTATAAATAATAGTGCGTAAGTCCTATAATATTATAATAATTAGCATAAAAGATATCTATTTAAAAAAATAATAGATATCTTTTATAATTAAAAAATAATCATCTGTTTAATAGATCTCTTTCATAAATCAAAAAACGATCTTCTTTTTGGTTAATATTTGCACTCCGGATTTCTTAGCATTCGT
>NZ_JARDAL010000023.1:0-63241 GCF_048957595.1 Acinetobacter sp. AS5
AATAGAAGAATTACTGCCACACCGCTGGAAATCCGACCAAAATTAAAAAATAGGCATGGGATTCAGCGGACGCTTACATCCCTTAAGCTAAAATTTCCCAAAAATAAACTTAGTAGCAAGTTTTTTGATTCGAGATATTTAATGATCCAACTTGTCTGGTGTGAATTTTTAAAATCTATCCATTTAAGATCATTTTCAGGGGTGGCGTGGTTTTGGTATTTCCACATGTGAAATGATAAAAAAGTTGCTTTCTCTCTAATTGATTTGTTAGTGGTATCTATCGTAAATTGTAAATACTCGTATAAATTCGTGCTTGGTAATCCTCTCATTTCCTTGGGTAAGTGCTTATACAATAAATAGATTATTTGTCTTAAATCATTAGAATGAAGACAGCTAAAGTATTCTTCATCAATCAGGTTTTCCATTAGTCTTGTATTTAATTCATTCAGATCAATTTGAGAATAATCAATTTGAGTCCTTAATTGAGATATTTTTACGCTTTTGTTTAAGTGATTGATATATATAAATTCACTATTGTTATAAATATTTAAATTATAGCATAAGAAGTTAAGTTGCCTATTTGAGTATTCATATAATGTTTTTTCAAGTATGTCTGAATAATTACGGTGTACTGTCATGATACAAAATCCTTGTTGGTAATGAGACTTTTATCCTTTTTTTTAAAAAAAATAAAGATATTTAAGGAATATTTAAATATTATTTTAGTGATATTTTAGTGATATTTTTTATTTAATTTTTTATTTGTGTTTTTCAAAATCAATCACTTGTGAATTTTTTATTTATTTTTTAAGGATTTTTACAAGTGTATCTTGTAGTTAGGGGTATGAACATACAGAGAACTAATCTTGGCAGACTATCTCATAATCCTTAGTTCGGTTCTAACTTAAAAATAAATGGTGGACTTGGTCCATGATCATAGATATATATTCTGCAATAACTCAGTTGCTAAAAATGTACAACATACAGTAAAGAACACAAACTCAGCATTGAAAATGCCTGCAAAGATCCTAATATCTCGGTCGCCCTGAGGCACGGTCTTCTTGCCAACCTCGTCAGTCTTTGGATCAGGAACTTTCATCAACATGATAGGTGTCGTACATGATCCTGCTCATGTTAAGCTCGCATTTATTGCTTTGCCTTATACGGCTGCAATCAGTTAACTTATTGATGTGATAATCACACTGCAAATAACTGTGCCTCATACCAATAACGCGATCCAGATAAAATGGCAGGCATCAGAAATACCCGCCTTGGCAGAATTACTCAAGGCGCTGCCAACATGATCCGTATCAATGAAATCTGGTTCTCTCTACCAAGAGTCCCTAGATATGTGTGCAGGGATGGATACTGCCACGGCTCAGGTGAAAGTCTTTAGCTATATCAAACCACATTGCGCCTACCTTGTTCTGTAATAAGCATGGTCATCGCGAAAGTGTTGGTGCATGATGGACAGGGGGCTGGCTGTGTGCCTGGCTGCTAGTTACTAGTTACTAGAATAAAGTAAATTTCACTGGGCTAAAGTTCACCAGATTGAAATAGTGGCGATTAGCTCGGAACAGTTACAACCCTTGATCCAGGGGTTGCTCTGGCAGAGAATCGTATTACAGCGGAGGGTGAATATGCTCTAAATCAGTCTATTCAGCCGTCCTCCAAACCTTCTATCTGCCAAACAATGCGGTCACTACTGGGTCTGCCTTAAATCGGTCATCAAAGAAATGGCACAGCCGCTATATTCTGAAGCTAAGTCATCGGGTATGGAAGCGTCCGCTAATATTTAGATCTACTACTTGTACTACGCAAAGGAGTACGTAATTTTTGAATATTAAGGAGGGTATAACCGGGTGCTGAAATGCGCCTTCGTAGAGGATTAGGCTGTGTGCTGGAAAGCTCATATGCATGGTTCCTAGGTTTGCGTAGGTAATTACGTCTGATGATCTAACGATCAGATACGTCCCTGTTGCTCTGCATTAACTGCAGCTCATGGGGCGTAGAACTAGTTGTTTGTTGCTCACTACAAAGTGGTCAGCTAGTGGCGAATATCATGACCTTGATTCAGTCAGTAAAACTGAATGGGCTAAGTCCCTATGTCTATTTAAGTGATGCGTTGAAAAGGTTGCGTACACATGATTGGCAACTATTTTGACACCACATGAGGTTTACCAAACGCTTGTCTTAAAAAGTTAACTTTAGCTTCAAAAAAATTATGAATGACAAGGATGAGCTGGGTTGCCTTTCTTTTGATCGTTGGCCACCCCGTGTTCTTAAGCTATTCTCTTAATGGGTTTTTATAATTATATATTTAATTTAATAAGAATTTAAAAATATCTAATCTATTCATTTTCTTACATAGAGCTTTACCATTGAACTGGTCTCACTGCTTATGGCTAGCAGTGATAGATAAGAAGCTCATAAAAAAATACATAGCATGCTTAGGTATGATTAATAACCTAAGCGTGATGAGCATGTTTGATACTTCATTATTTTACAATGAGTCCTATGTGATGACTCAAATTGATCTTTTTATAAGAAAAATCCCTTACCACGGGATTTTGTTGAAAGAGTTCAGGAAAACTCTATCTGAATTAATTGTACCCTTTAAATTTCATTATAAGTTAGGACTATCTTATTGCCTATCTATCAGACTATTTTCGGATATAGTTGTTTTAATTGATAGAAAGTTGGAACTAGATGGATTTGGTATAAATTATAATACAATTATGTACTTAGATGATAATTTAACTAAAGCTCTTATTGGGGGCATAAAGGACCAAACATCTGCTCTGAAGGCAGATACAGAAAAGTTAGAAAGACAGGAAATCTCAAACCGTGAGTCTTTAAAAGAATATATAAATCAACTTATACAGCATTATGCAAAATTACTTTTTGTGAGAGTTGATCTTTATTTTGATGAGGAGGGAGCAAGAGACGTATCAATGATTGAATTTGCTCAACATATGAAAACCTTGAGAAGTAGAATATCAAATCAGGATGGTTGTTTTTCTGGTCTACAGGGATATGCTTGGGCGGTAGAGCAGGGGGAGCGCCGAGGATATCATTGTCATTTATTACTGATCTACGATGGCCACAAGCGTCAAAGTGATTATTACTTGGCTTCACAGGTAGGTGACTGTTGGAAAAATCTTGTCAATGAGGGGGGTGATTGTTATACATCCAACCATTCTAAATCTAAGGCTAAATTTAAAGCTTCTGATTCTTTAGGGGTGGGTATGATTCATCGTAACAATCTTGAGGAAGTTAGTAAGGCAATCAGTGTAGCAATGTATCTCGTGAATCCTGAGAAGACCGATCAATTTTTAAAAGTCAAATTGCCGAAAATGAAAACATTTGGGAGAGGTCAATTTAATGTTGGCTGGAGAAGAGGAATCTAAAGCTAAATTATTTCAAATATATAACATCACTATGAACGTCATGGCTCTTTTACTTTGAGCTATTAGATCAATGAGTTTTAAGCCTGCCTTCAAAAGCAGGCTTTTTCGTTATTTGGAGCTATATATTATGAAACAATGCCCATCTTGTAATTCTAGTCAGATCGGCTTGATTGAGATTAAGTCACGAGTGCCAGCAGTATCCGATGTTCCAACTTTACTGACTTCTCCTGCCACAATGTCAGCATTAGGGGTAAACCTAATTCGTTCAACCAATTTACCCCCAGTTATTGGTGCAATTGCAGGGATCGTTATTAGCGGGGTGTTTATGGTGTTAATGAATGATGAGACTAATCAGCCTATGTACTACTGCCATGCATGTAAAAACCATTTTAATGTCAATTTACGTCAATCCCCTCAAGTCTATAACGGATATTAAAAGGAGACTATGTATGGCACATCAACTTGAACAAATGGCTTATGTCGGAGAAACCCCTTGGCATGGTCTAGGAAATCAACTGACTCAAAATCAGCCGATTGAAGTCTGGGCCCAGCAAGCAGGCATGGATTGGCGGATTGAATCCTCCGATGTTAGCTACATGGCAAAGAATGAACGCGGCCAAAGCATCATCATGCCCTATGAAGAACAGCGGGTGCTGTATCGTTCCGATACTCATGCGCCTCTGTCTGTGGTCAGTCAGCGCTATCAGGAAGTGCAACCGATGGAGATTCTGGAGTTCTACCGGGATCTGACTGAGCAATCCGGCTTTGAATTAGAAACTGCGGGTGTACTCAAAGGCGGGAAGAAGTTCTGGGCATTGGCACGTACCGGACAATCTACGGCATTGAAGGGCAAGGATGTCAGCAATGGTTATATTTTATTGGCAACTGCCTGTGATGGGACACTGGCGACAACAGCACAGTTCACCAATATCCGTGTGGTGTGTAATAACACCTTAGCCATTGCCCTGCGTGGACAGAGTAGCAATGCTGGTGTGGTGAAAGTGCCACACAGTACTAAGTTTGATGCGGACAAGGTCAAACAGCAATTGGGCATTTCAGTTCGTGCCTGGGATGAGCATATGTATGAGATGAAACAGCTGAGTCAACGTAAAGTCACTCAAGGAGAAGCAGCTGCCTATTTTGATGCAGTGTTTAACAATACCAGCATGAGTGTTGCCGATCAGGAGGAGAACATCATTCAATTCTATCGCAATATCGCTACTCCAACTCCAGCCAAAGAAAAGCCTGAACCGAACGGACGTGCCATGGCTAAAGTCATGGACATGTTTAATGGACAAGGTCGTGGTGCAGAACTCAGCTCAGCCAAAGATACTGCGTATGGTCTACTGTGCAGTATTACAGAGTTTGCCGATCATGAACGTCGTGCCATGAGTACCGATCATCGTCTCGATTCTGCTTGGTTTGGTGCAGGTGCTGCATTAAAGCAGCGTGGACTGGAACAAGCACTTCGCTTAGTGGTTTAAGTTTCATTTAAGCTAGTGCTATTACAATAATGGTCAAGGGTCATGTAGATGATCCTTCTCCAGTGAAAATCCCCTTTTGCCACATCTCCAGATGTGGCTTTTTTTATGCCGAAAATTTTTACAGACCTCACTCTTTATAAGGATCAGAGCATGAATCAGATTGCACCGATAAATATCCCTCAACGAACTCATTTCCCAATTCAGAATGAGAGCAATGAATCAAATACAGCCGCTAAAAGAACAACGACTGCCAAGCGTTTAGCCAATACTAAAAATATGGATTACCAGGAATGGCTGGAAGTACGTAAGCAAGGTATTGGCAGTAGTGATGCCGCAACCGCCTGCGGCCTCAACCCTTACATGTCGATGCTGGAACTTTGGATGATCAAGACTGGTCGAACTCAGCAGAATGTTGATGATGACAGCTCAGGCATTGCACCGTTGTATTGGGGCAAACAGTTAGAGCCGCTGGTGGCTGAGTACTATAGTCTGCACACCAATAATAAAGTCCGTCGGGTCAATGCCGTGCTTCAGCATCCCGACCCAGACAAAGCTTTTATGTTGGCAAATCTGGATTATGCGGTGGTGGGGAGTGATGACGTCCAGATCCTGGAGTGTAAAACTGCCGGAGAGCATGGTGCCAGGCTATGGCGAGATGGTGTGCCGTTGTACGTGCTGTGTCAGGTGCAACACCAACTTGCAGTGACAGGCAAGCAGGCAGCGCATGTCTGTGTTCTGATTTGTGGACATGAAACCAAGATCTTTAAAGTCAGCCGTTCTGAATCAGTCATTCAACACATCATTCAGGCAGAGCGTTATTTCTGGGAGTGTGTAGAAAACGATACACCGCCATCAGTCGATGCCAGTGAATCCGCAGCCAAAGCCATTCTGCAACTCTATCCAGCGCATGTACCCTTGACTGTTGAAGATCTCTCGCAAAATGAAAATGCCAATTTGATGTTCGATCAGCTCATCAAAATGAAAGAAGAAATTCAACACAAGCAGGAACGTTTTGACCAGCTCAAGCATCACATCCAAATGCTGATGAAAGATGCTGAACGAGCCACCTTTGCTCATGGCTCGGTGGTCTGGAAGAAAGCCAAGGACTCCATCAGTCTGAATACCAAAGCATTACTTCAGCATCAGCCTGAACTCATTGAGCTTTATCCACTTCAAAAGCAGGGTAGTCGTCGATTCAATATCTATACCGACTAAGTCTGTTTCAGCCCATTCAAATAGCGATACACAAAAACCGCTCCCCGCCCTCCATTCGCTAGGAATAGAGGGCAAACGGTCGCGGCTTTTGTAGCGAGCTATATACATATTTCTTGAATCAGGTGATCTGCATAAAGCTGGATGATCTGTACAAAATCAAATTGAGGAAAATAAAATGATTAAAGGTTTAGCGATTACACCACCGGCTCTGGGGCGTATCAGTATTGGTCGGGTAGTAGAAAAGAATG
Organism: Acinetobacter sp. AS5; assembly: GCF_048957595.1. Lineage (NCBI taxonomy): Bacteria > Pseudomonadati > Pseudomonadota > Gammaproteobacteria > Moraxellales > Moraxellaceae > Acinetobacter > Acinetobacter sp. AS5. The sequence continues at coordinate 6,358 of NZ_JARDAL010000023.1, forward strand.
GAAAACGCCTACCTGAAAAAGATGATCAATTCACCATTACGTCCCAAATCCAAAGCAAAGAAGGATGGGTGAAACATCCACTGGATGAACAGCTTCGAGCCAATACACCTAATCAAAAACTCAGAACTATACCCGTCCGAATGATCTTCAATGATCCTGACTTAAACCTACGTGCAGAATACAGCCTATTTGACCGCCAGACTGGACGGCCAGTTTGTGTCGGCAACGGTGAAACCTGCCAGCGCTTAACCAATCAAGGCGTAGAGCAGCATCCTTGTCCATCGCCAGATTTATGTCCTCTGGCACAAGGCGGCAACTGCAAACCTTATGGACGTTTACATGTGAATTTGGATGATTCGGATGAATTTGGCACCTTCATCTTTAGAACCACCGGCTTTAACAGTATTCGGACTTTGGCAGCACGATTGAGTTATTACCATGCAGCTTCAGGAGGCTTATTATCTTGCTTGCCTTTGCAACTGACTTTAAGAGGCAAAAGCACCACACAAAGCTATCGTCAGCCGGTGTATTACGTGGATCTGACTTTACGGGAGGGCATTAGTCTGAATGATGCGATTACCCAAGCTAAGCAGATTGATGAACAGAGTAAGCAGGCCGGATTCTATCAAGAAGCTGTAGATCATATTGCCAGACGAGGTTTTGCGAATGCGCGATTTGAAACGGATATAGAGGAAGGATTGGATGTGCTGGAAGAATATTACCCTGAACAAGAACAAAACCGGGTGGTGGAGCAACAAGCTTCGCCTGAAGAGTTTGTACAGGATATTCAGCAGGGGTTACAGCAAAGTGTACGAGCTGTGAATTAAGCGAGAGGAGAGAAGATAGCTAACGTTAAATTTTACAGACCAGCTCTATTATTTGAGCGAATAGCCGCTCGCATCAATGATTAGGAGCTAGCCTCATGAATGCGTTTATCGGTCAAACATTTCAAATGAATCAACTCATCAGCATTAAGCAGGTCGTAGAATTTGTCGGTGTGGGGCGTTCTACCATCTACGAGATGATGGATGAGGACTCACCTTACTATGATCCAACCTTTCCAAAGAAAGTTAAAATTACTCAAAATCGTATCGGCTGGTCAGCTTATGAGATCCATCAATGGATTGAAAGTAAGTTGGCGAGTCGAGAATAAGGGATGCTCTTAGCTCCCTTATTTTTTTGTTTTCTTGTAGACTGAAAATGTCTTTTAGCCTAAGTGTCCGTAATGAAAACAATAGACTACTACAATAAACATGCAGAAGAATTTACAGCTTCAACGTTTGAAGTTGATATGGAAAGCCTATATCAGCCATTTCTAGTTGAGCTGCAGGAAGGTGCTCGGATTCTTGACGTTGGCTGTGGTCCAGGACGAGATACTCTGGCTTTTAAAAATAAAGGCTATCAGGTCGATGCAATAGACTATTCAGAAGAACTCGTTAAAAAAGCATCTCGACTTACAGGTATTCCTATTAAGTTGAAGAGCTTTTATGAGATTGATGACTATGAAGCTTATGATGGGATTTGGGCATGTGCATCGTTGTTGCATTGTGAGCGTAATCATTTAAAAGAAGGGATAGGAAAACTGGTGAGTGCGCTAAAGCCAAATGCTGTGCTTTATATGTCTTTCAAATATGGCAACGGCGATAGACAGAAGGAGGGACGGCAGTTTACTGATTTAGATGAGGTTCAGGCAGATGCTTTACTTGGACAGTTTGATAATGTTCAACAGATCCAGCAATGGATTACTATTGATCAAAGGCCAGATCGTCAGGAAAAATGGCTTAATCTGCTTTGGAAAAAATATGCCTGACTTTATTCCTACGGCACAAGAACAACTCAAGTTTCTTAAAAATATTCAGCTAATTTTACAATCAGGTAGTTTTAGCAGTACCTATAAGTTTGCCTTACTCATTAGCCTGAGCCGTTTGGCGATTGAGAAAGGCGAAGACACAGGCGAAAGCTTAGCCCTTGAATATACCGATATTGCTGAGAAGTTTATTGAGCTGTATTGGAAACAGGCTGTACCGTATGTATTTAACGATGATGGACAACTGATCTTAAATCAGAACAATGGTAAGCAAGCAGCCATTGTGAATCGAATTATTGAACTTCGGCAGAGTTACTCATCTATTGGGCTGTTAAGACGAGACTCTCTGATATGGTTAAAGTTAGTTAAAGATGTCACCCGAACTGTCAAAGAGATGCCTGTCCGTTACCTGCAAAATATCAATGGTCAGAATTTTGAGTTTTTATATCAGCTTAATCAGTGTGGAAAGAAACTTATTCTTTTGCCTCAAGTGATGTATTGCTTACGCCAATTCAGCGAGATTATTGAAGAGCTTTGTCAGAAACGTTGGATTGATTACATTCGTAAGAACAGCACTAATGCCCCAATTTTAAATAAGCTCCCAAATCTTGAGCAATTCATGTTTGAGCCGAGTCGAAATCAGTTAAATGCTGTAGCAAATGTTTTAGTTGAGCTACAAGATTGCAAATGCTTCTATTGCAATAAGCCGATGCGAAAAGGCAATTATGCAGCCGATCATTTTATCCCTTGGTCGATGTATCCCTCAGATACAGGTCACAATTTTGTATTGGCAGATTCCAGTTGTAACTCTAAGAAAAGTAATTTACTTGCATCAGATGAGTTTTTGCATAAGTGGCAGGAACGGAATGAAGAACAGGATTTGGTCATTGTTGATCGAATTTCTGTGCTTGGATTTTTAACGGATAAGGTAAGGTCGCATAAGGTAGCGGAGTGGGCGTACGTTCAGGCAAAAAATAATAACTATTCATTGTGGGTGGGATAGATTTAAATTGGACTTTAAGATTCCTTTTTATCTTTAAATCCATTTTGATAGTGAGATGGTTGATGAACTTTATCACCTATGTAATAAAGCGTGATAATTAAAACAAACAGCATTTGAAAGACAAATGTAAAATATACTAAAGCTGTACTTAGATATCCAAATTTATACCAAGATAGGCCAAATTTAAGTATATTGGAACTATATGCATAATTGATAAAAACAGTAGTTATCAGAAGTACTAAACTTAAAAATGTTAGATACGAGAAAGCATTAGATAAATATCTCCGTCTGGAAATTTCATGGCCATCTTTGTTGGTCGGAGGATTAACTTTTGCAGTAATGTCGAGTTCTTTATTGCCAAAAGAAACAACAGCTGTTAGTGCTGCGAATAAAAATCCAGGTAAAGCCAATATAAAATTACCGAGTACTTCAAATCCTTTTGATTCAAAAAAAATTTTGAAACTTGCAGACTCTAAATCCAAAGTCAGATATAGAAAAGAGGTCGCAAGGATTGCGAAAGTAAAAGGTAAAAACCAATCAAAAATTGGTTTTTTATTTTTACCATTTACATCATCAATAGCCCACTTAATAGATAAATATGCTAATGGCTTAAGTATTAGTTCCATCATTAGCTAATATCTCCGAGCGATTGTGATGAGATAGTATTGTAGTCATTCTGTCGAAAAGTTTGCGATCAGCTACAACATCTTGAGTCACAGATTGACGTTCAAAGTTTTCAATGAATTCAATTTTGACACCTAAGTCCGATTCTATAAAATCACCTTTGATATCAATACTCATTAAACGCGATTTTTCTTGACAGCGTACTCGATAGAATATGTTGTCACCCAAAGCTGCATCTTTTTTGATTTTAGCCAAAACCTTACCGAAGGTACTACTCAGCAAGCTTTTTTCAAGGGGTTGGCCATTTTGATCTAAAAAAGTTGCAGGATCAGGTAAATATTTACACTCTTTCTTTGCTATAACTAGCATAGGATCGTTTTCAATTTGTTTCTTTGTCTTTTCTTCAATTACACTGACATTGAGTAAATTGCCTTGAGCTGCCCTATCAAGGAGAGATAAACCACATACATTATCAACTTCTGCTTTAGTAGCAAATTCAACAATTCGAGGTGAACCATCTTCGTTGGTTCCGCCACCTTCATAAGGTGCTTTAAAAAAGTCAGGTTGAACTTGTAACTCTCGGAGTTCATGCAACATTTTTGTGAGTATATATGCGAAAGTGAAACCAGTGCCTCCAGCATATTGTTCAACAAGGATTGTTGCAGAGTTCTTATTTTTAGGATTAAGTTTTACCACGACATGGAAAAATTTTTGCAGTTCATCTCCATCCTCGAATGGAACTAATTTGGTTTCTGATTTAGGTCGGTTATAGATTCGCACATCTTCACTCTTGGTATCTGATCGTTCAATCAATAAATACAATGTGTCAGATTTTTTTGTTATTTCAGCTATCGAATAAACATAGCGTCCTCTTATTGAGGAGACTGTCAAATTTTTATTATTGTGTTTGGCAATAAAATCAAAAACCTGTTCAACACTAAAGAAATAGCTAAATTTACCACGAGGTTGGTTTGCTAATTTCTCATTTTTAAAGCTAAGTCTATAAAATGTACATGCTATGTCATGCACTACTTTGCGTGAACTTTTGGTCATAATGTAAGTATTTGGTTGAGTTTTTATATTGTTGAAAATAATATAAAAATAATCAATCAATAACAATCTTCATTTTAGATTTAAGCTTATTTTCGAAGTAAACATACAATTTAGAAAGACTATAGTCAGTATTCTTTGATCAAAATATGGGAAGTATTTTGTTGAGAACATTCTAAGAATTGTAGAGAATGCTTAACACTCATTTCTTTGCTAATGCAAAGATGGTCCGTGCCTTTAAATTAATTGATACCAATTGTAGACTACCTATGAATAAGCAACAACTCGCTTCCAAAATTTGGGATTCCGCAAATAAAATGCGCTCAAAGATTGAGGCAAATGAATATAAAGACTATATCCTAGGGTTCATGTTCTACAAATTCCTCTCTGATAAAGAATTAAGCTTTTTAGAGGCGAATGATTTTACACAAGAAGATATTGAAGCACTGACAGAAGAAGATGCTGAGACCGTAGAATTTATTAAAAATGGTATTGGCTATTTCATCGCGTATGATGACTTGTTCTCAACATGGCTCAATAAAGGCCTAGACTTTACTGTTGCTGACGTTCGTGATGCACTTTCAGCTTTCTCGCGCCATATTCATACTTCTCACAAGAAAGTTTTTGATGGCATTTTTAAAACGTTAGAGACAGGTCTTAGTAAGCTAGGTGATAACTCAAATAGCCAGACCAAAGCGATCAGTGATTTGTTGCAACTGATTAAAGTCATTCCAATGAATAGCAAGCAAGACTATGACGTGCTTGGCTTCATCTATGAATACTTAATTGGTTCATTTGCTGCGAATGCTGGTAAAAAAGCGGGTGAGTTCTATACACCGCATGAAGTTTCAGTGTTGATGTCTGAAATCATTGCACATCATTTAAAAGACCAGCCTGAAATTAAAATTTACGATCCAACAAGTGGCTCAGGGTCATTGCTGATTAATATTGGTAGCTCGGTGGCTAAGCATGTCAATGATGCCAATAAAATCAAATACTACGCACAAGAGTTAAAAGAGAATACTTATAACTTAACCCGTATGAACTTGGTGATGCGTGGTATTTTGCCTGCCAATATTGTGGCGAGAAATGCCGATACTTTAGAAGATGACTGGCCATTTTTTGAAGACAATGATCCAATCAATACTTACGAACCACTCTATGTAGATGCAGTGGTATCGAATCCACCATATTCGCAAGCATGGGATCCAGCAAATAAAGATGCAGACCCTCGATACAAAGAATTTGGTTTAGCCCCTAAAACTAAGGCGGATTATGCGTTCTTGTTGCATGATTTATATCATTTAAAACCAAACGGCATTATGGCAATTGTCTTGCCGCATGGCGTTTTGTTCCGTGGTGGTGAAGAAGAACGTATCCGTACCAATCTGATTAAGAAAAATCATATTGATGCGATTATTGGTTTACCTGCCAATATTTTCTTTGGTACAGGTATTCCAACGGTCATTATTATTTTAAAACAACAACGTCCAACCACAGACGTGTTGATCGTTGATGCGTCTAAAGGCTTTGTGAAGCTCGGTAAAAACAACCATCTACAAGCATCGAATATTAAGAAAATTGTCGATACGGTAATTGAGCGTAAAGACGTTGAACAGTTCTCACGTGTAGTGACGCAAAAAGAAATTCAGGATCAGGGCTACAACCTGAATATTCCTCGTTATGTAGACTCTTCAGCAACGGCTGAAACATGGGATATTTATGCCACTATGTTTGGCGGTATTCCGAAAAAAGAAATTGATGCACATGCAGCGTATTGGGCAGCATTCCCACAGTTACGACAAGACTTATTTACAGAAAGCGATACGCCTTATGTTAATTTAGCAACGGCTGAAATTAGCCAAGCGATTAACACCCATCAAGATGTTCAAAAGTTTGTTGGTCAATTTAATACTGCATTTGCTGATTTTAAGGATTACTTAAAGGGTGAGCTCATTGGCAAAATGCAAAGCTTGCACATTGCCCAGCAAGAAAATGTTTTAAGTAAGGACATCTTTAAGCGTTTAGCAGATATTCCACTGGTGGATAAGTATCAGGCGTACCAAGCTTTAGATGATCAATGGCAAGGTATTGCAGGGGATTTAGAGATTATTCAATCTGAAGGTTTGGATGCTGCTAAAATCGTTAATCCTAATATCGTGATTAAAAAGAAAGATGGTAAAGAGCATGAAGTACAAGAAGGTTGGGTAGGCTATGTATTGCCATTTGATCTTGTACAGCAACGTTTATTGTCTGAAGAATTGGAAGCATTAAAAGCTAAAGAGCGTGAACTTGCACAAGCGAGTGCTGAGATTGAATCTTTGATGGAGTCTTTATCTGAGGAAGATAAAGAGCAGTTGTTAAATGAAGCCAATGATACATTTGTTCCTGGTCAAGTCACAAAAGTCCTTAACCAAGCTTATGCAGATGTAGAAACGCCTGAAACTATTACATTACGTGATTATTTAGCATTTAATGGAACTAAGCCTGCTCCAAATAAAGCGGCTAAACTTAAGTATATTCAAGAGCATCCTGAAGTTAAATGGTCAAGTATAGAAGCAAGTAAAGATGGGACATATGCTAAGGCAAAAGTAAATGCCTATCTACGTAGTTTACAATCCTCAATTACTTTTGATGAAAATACCTTAGAAGCGACATTAGTAAGAGTTGATGAATTACTAACTTTAGAAAAAGAGTTAAAATCTCAGATCAATGAAGATGCTAAAACACTTCATCTTTTAACCAAAACCACGATTGAAGCTTTAGAAGAAGATCAAGTCAAAGCGTTGTTAGAAGCAAAGTGGATTGAACCAATTGTGTCTGCGATTTTGGCATTGCCGAATGAAGTGATTGAACATTTGACTGATACGGTACAGGCCTTAGCAGATAAGTATGCAGTGACCTATACGGAAACCACACAAAAGCTGACTGAAGCAGAGCATAGCCTTGCAGACTTGATTGATGACTTAACAGGTGATGAGTTTGATATGAAAGGCTTGGCATGGTTTCAAGCATTGTTAAAAGGGGTGTAATGTGGAAAAGCAAAAATGCCCTGAATTAAGATTTAATGGATTTTTTGAAGTATGGAACATCAAGAAGCTTAGTGATTTAGGATCCATTCAGACAGGCTCTACACCATCGACATCTGATGAATCCTATTACTCTAAAACTGGATTAATGTGGGTAACACCAACAGATATCAATGGACAGTTGATTTTAAATACTGACAAGAAACTTTCTATTCTTGGTCGAAAAAAAGCAAGAGTTGTACCTCCAAATACAATCCTAGTTACGTGTATTGCCAGTATTGGAAAAAATGCCTTGCTTCTTGAAGAGGGAAGTTTTAATCAGCAAATTAACTCATTAACTCCATTTGAACGAAACGATCCATATTTTTTATTAAGCCAATCATATTTTTGGTCTAATGTAATGCAACAATTTGCAGCTAAGGGCACAATGCAAATTGTTAATAAAACTCAGTTTTCAAATATTGAAACATTTGTTCCTTCTAGGTTAGAGCAGAGTTCTATTGGTAACTTCTTCCAAAATCTAGACCAATCCATTGCTTTACATGAGAAGAAACTTACTCAAACCCAAAACTTTAAAAAAGCGATGTTGGAAAAAATGTTTCCAAAACAGGGAACTCAACGTCCTGAAATTCGTTTAAAAGGGTTTAGTAGGAATTGGAAAATTGAAGCTATTGGAGATGTACTTAAAGAAGTCTTTCGTCCGATTAATTTAGATAATCAAACTAAATATCGTCTAGTTACGGTTAAAAGACGAAATGGTGGTATTGCAGAACGAGCAATTTTAAAGGGTAAAGATATTCTTGTTAAATCGCAGTTTGAAGTGAAAGCTGGTGATTATATTATTTCGAAACGTCAAGTAGTTCATGGTGCTACGGGGTTGGTTCCACCAGAGCTAGATGGTTCTGTTGTTTCTAATGAATATTTGATCGGACAAGGCACAGATCAATTAAATATTGAATTCTTTGCGCTTTTATCAACATTACCAGAAATGTATCAAAAATTCTTCTTAAGCTCTTACGGTGTTGATATTGAAAAACTATTTTTTGATGTGAATGATTGGAAGAAAAGAGAAGTTTTATTGCCATCACTAGAAGAACAAGTTCGGATTAGTTCTTTCTTTAAACAAGTTGATGAAACTCTTAAATTGCAAAAACAACAGCTCCAAACCTTAAAAAATCTTAAACAAGCATTGTTAGAAAAAATGTTTGTTTAGTAACTTAAATACGTATATCCCCCTTTATCTAAGGGGGATTTTTAAAATCAACATACTAACTTTATAAAACCAAACAAATATGACTTTTAAAAGCGAAACAGCATTTGAACAAGCCCTTATCAGCCTTCTTTTAAAAAAAGGTTGGCAAGATGTCATTAAAAACCCAACAGAACAGGATCTCATCGATAACTGGGCAGAGATTCTTTTCCAAAATAACCGAGAAATTGATCGACTGAATAATCAGCCACTCACCGATGGGGAGATGGCTCAGATTATTGAACAGATCAATACACTACGCACGCCTTTTGCACTCAATGGATTTATTAACGGTAAAACGGTATCCATTAAACGTGACAATACAAACGACGAAATACATTGTGGTAAAGAAGTCAGCTTAACCATTTACGACCGTCAAGAGATTGCCGCAGGTAAAAGCCGTTACCAAATTGCGCAACAACCGAAATTCCCAACCAAATCTAAAATCTTAAATGACCGTCGTGGCGACTTGATGCTGCTCATTAATGGTATGCCAGTGTTCCATATTGAGCTAAAACGTTCAGGCGTGCCTGTCAGTCAGGCTGCGCATCAAATCGAAAACTATGCACGTTCGGGTATCTTCACAGGTTTGTTTGCATTGGTACAAATCTTCGTGGCAATGAACCCAGATGAAACATGGTACTTTGCCAACCCAGGGCCTGATGCAAAATTTAATTCAGACTTCTATTTCAATTGGGGAGATTTTAATAACGAACCAGTGAACTATTGGAAAGATATTGCAGGGAATTTGCTTTCTATACCCATGGCACATCAACTGATTGGTTTCTATACCATTGCTGATAAAACCGATGGTGTTCTCAAAGTCATGCGCAGTTATCAGTGTTTTGCTGTACATGAAGTCACGGATCGGGTGGCAAGTATTGAATGGGATGGTCGAGATCGTTTAGGTGGTTACATTTGGCATACCACTGGATCTGGTAAAACCATGACCAGCTTTAAAGCAGCACATTTGATTGCCCTGAGTAAAGATGCAGATAAAGTGATCTTCTTGATGGATCGTATTGAGTTGGGTGTGCAGTCACTTGAGCAATATAACAACTTTGCTGAAATTGAAGACTTTGTTCAAGCCACTGAAAATACCCATGCCTTGGTCAGTAAACTCAAAAGTAAAAACCCAAATGAAGTCTTGATCGTAAGCTCAATTCAAAAAATGAGTAATATCAAAGATGAAGATGGTGGTTTAAATGCACATGACATTGAACTGATTAATAAAAAACGGATTGTCATCATTGTAGATGAAGCACATCGTTCTACATTTGGTGAAATGCTGATGACCATTAAAGATACCTTCCCACAGGCTGTATTCTTTGGTTTTACAGGTACGCCGATTCAAGAAGAAAACGAAAAAAATATGAATACCACGGCTACGGTATTCGGGAATGAATTGCACCGTTACAGCATTGCAGATGGTATTCGAGATAAAAACGTTTTAGGCTTTGACCCTTATTTAGTTTCAACCTATAAAGATTCTAAATTGCGTAAAGAAGTTGCACTGTATCAAGCAAAAGCCAATACAGAAAAAGAAGCTTTCGATGATCCTGACAAAAAAGCAGTCTATCAACACTTCATGAATAGCAAGCAAGTTGCAATGGCAGGACATACGGATAAGACGGGTAAATATATTAAAGGAATTGAGGATTACCTGCCAACGTCACAATATCATCGTACTGAACATCAAAACAAAGTGGTCGAAGATATTAAAGAAAATTGGGTGCAGTTCAGCCAAAATAATAAATTCCATGCCATGTTTGCGACCAGTAGTATCCCTGAAGCGATTGAGTATTATCGACTGATTAAAAAGGCGATGCCAGAGCTAAAAGTCACAGCCTTATTTGATCCGAATATTGATAATACAGGCAATGCAGCTTTTAAAGAGAAAGGTTTAGAAGATATTATTGCAGATTACAATACACTTTACGGTATGGACTTTAGCTTAGCCAATCACGCCAAGATGAAGCGGGACATTGCAGATCGCTTGTCACACAAAGAAGCTTATAAACGCATCGAAAATACGCCTGAAAAACAGCTTGATCTTTTAATTGTAGTAGATCAAATGCTGACAGGTTTTGACTCAAAATGGGTCAATACGCTGTATTTAGATAAGGTATTGGGATATGCAAATCTGATTCAAGCCTTCTCACGTACCAATCGCTTGTTTGGCAAAGATAAGCCATTTGGCATCATTCGTTATTATCGTCGTCCGCACACCATGAAGCGTAATATCGACGCTGCGGTAAAATTATATTCGGGTGATAAGCCATTGGCTTTATTTGTTGATAAATTGCCAAGCAATTTAAAAAACATTAATGACATCTTCGAAAAAATTGATAGCGTATTTAAAAGTGCCCATGTGTCTAATTTTGAGAAGTTACCAGAAGATGATCAGTCCTGTGCTTTATTTGCAAAACTGTTTAAACAACTCAACGAATATCTTGAAGCGGCTAAAATTCAGGGCTTTAAATGGGATAAATTGAGTTATGAATTTACTGATGAGCATAAAAAGAAATTTACGATTCAATTAAAGTTGGATGAGCAAACTTTCTTAGTTCTGGCACTGCGTTATAAAGAACTGTTCTCGAATGGCGGTGGTGGCGGTTCAGGTGGTGGGAGCATACCTTTTGAAGTAGAAGGCTATTTAACAGAAATCGATACGGATAAAATCGATTCCGACTACATGAACAGTCGTTTTGATAAATATCTGAAAGCACTGCGTAATGGTGATTTAGAACTTTCTATTGAAGATGCGTTAAATGAATTGCATAAGAGTTTTGCAATGCTCAGTGCCGAAGAACAGAAGTTTGCTAACATCTTCTTGCATGATGTACAGAGTGGAGATGTGACTCTTGTTGCTGGTAAATCGTTCAGGGATTACATTACTGAGTATCAATTCCAAGCACAAGAAGATGGAATTCATGATCTTGCAGAAGCACTAGGACTCGATGAAACGAAGTTAAGACAACTCATGAATACGCAGGTGACTGTAAATAATATTAATGAGTTTGGACGTTTTGATGAACTTTTAGCCACGGTAGATAAAGTCAAAGCAAAACAGTATTTAGAAGCTAAGGATGGAGCAACCATTCCTCCTTTCAAAGTGAATATTCGAGTGGATGCAATGTTGCGAAAATTCATCTTAAGTAACGGTAAAGATTTAGCATAGTGATATAAGACAAGGCCATATGGCCTTGTCTTATTTTGATTCTATTGTTATTGCTTCAGCTTCTAGTAGGTATAACTCATTGATCAATAAAAACTCCCGGTACTGATGAATTAAGTTTTCATCTTTCTCTCGATGTGCACGAGCGTTCCGAAAAGCCATATATGCACCTGTAAATAAATTTACTCGACCTTTGATCTCAGCACTGTCTGGTACATCCCAAGTAAGCAGAGCATTTTCACCTTGAAAGGCTTGTGCAAAAAGCTTGGTACTATGCTCATGAATACCTGTACGTGTGCGAATAATATCTTCAAGACGCTTATATGCTTTTGTTAAAGCAGAGTCGGGATCTTGTTTAAAGAGTAGAGCAAGGTCAAAAATTCTGTCATCAATAATGGAGTAGGGTAGTTCTAAAGGGTAGTAACACTTTGACTTGGTAGTTTGAGTTACTTCATTTTCGAAAGGATAAATATAATCATGCAGACGAATAGGACGAATGATTTTTTGCTGATAAATAAAATCGATATCCTGATCATTTAATGATGAGTTATTCAATCTATTGAGAAGCTTCGTAGGTATTAGAATTTCTTCAGTTTCAATTCTATGTTTGCTTAAAAGAGCTAATGCTTTTGCTAGACCCTTTGGTCCTTCACCTGAATAACCAGATGTAAAGCCAGAGCGAATGACATAATAGGTTCCAGAATCATCTTTAAGTAGAAAGGCATGCACTTGGTCATTTGTAAGAAGTAAAGCAGTTGTAAGATCAGAATGGGTTTGAAGGGTTTTGCAAAGACTTTGAAGGCATGACAGGGTTATGCCTGCATCTCCTAAATATTCAACATAGTAATAATTTTGAGTTTGGAACATGATTGATGATTTTGTTCTTATGGCGGATAGCATAGATGATGGGGTAATTATGGGTAAAAATCTACACCTTATAATTCTTTAACAAACAGATTTAATTGGGGATTTTTGGTCAGTTAAACTGTCACCATCTCAATTTTTTTGTTAGAAATTTATTGAGTTGTATCAGGCTGAAGATAATTAAAAATCAATAAAATATTCAGCTGTTTGGATTAGAAGCGCTCCTAATGTGATTTGAAAAAACAAGAAGAAGCTTTAGCTTCTTTTTTTTATGCTCTAGTAAGTGACTCTATAGCTGAGAAATTTCAAAAACTTTATAAAATTCTCAAGTCGTACATTTTGACTTAAGAATTTTATAAAGGGAAAAATAAAAAAATAAAAGAGAAAAATATTAAGTGTTTGAAAAATAACAATATAAAAAGTTGGCACGGTCGTTGCAATCATACAACTATAAGTACAGAAGGATTGCACTATGCATCAAATTGATCCTCAGCCGTCAACTTGCTTTATTCATGTTACAGGGACTCAACGTGGTAAATACATCGAATTTGAATTTTCGATGGGTGATCCGGATCTCGCTGTAGAAATGATTATGCCAGTGAAGGCTTTTGAAGAATTTTGTAGTCATCATCAAGTCCATCATTTAAGTACTGATGATTTTGCAAAGATTGAATTAGATCGGATGAAGTGGCGCTTTGGACAGCCCGGAATTACAGAATAAACCAAGATATTGAATAGATCAGGGAGATCTGAAATGCAAATTGATATTAAAACATCAGGTGTAAAGCCTATTCGCAATACCTATGCCTATGTCGAAAAACGCTTTGGCGATAAACCTGCTTCACGTTATCAGGAAGCCAGCTACGATATTCAAGAAGAAGTTAATTTTCATTATCGTCCGCTTTGGCAGCCTGAACATGAAATTTTTGACACAGATCGCACCGTGATCAAAATGCAAGATTGGTATGCTTTAAAAGATCCGCGCCAATTTTATTATGGCACGTATACACAAACACGTGCCCGTCAGCAGGATGTATTGGAAAGCAATTTTAATTTTGTTGAAAAAAATAATGTCCTGAACACGATTTCACTCGAATTGCTTAAAAAAGCCGAAAAACTATTGATCCCGCTACGTCATTACGAGTGGGGCGCAAATATGAACAATAGCTTCATTACCGGTTATGCCTATGGTGCGACTTTAACCAATGCCACCATGTTTGCCACCATGGATCGTTTAGGCTCGGCACAATACCTCACAAAGATTGGATTGCTTTTAGATGGCAATCAAGGGGCATCATTAGAGCGTGCTAAAACTGCATGGATGGATGAGCCAGCATGGCAACCCCTACGTGAAAACATCGAAAATATGCTGGTGCTGAAAGATTGGTATGAACTCTTTGTTGCTCAAAATTTAGTATTTGATGGATATATTTATCCTCTCGTGAAACATATTGTAGATCGTGATTTAGTCGCACAGGGTGCATCGGCGATTAGCTTACTCACCGGATTTATGAGTGACTGGTTTGAAGAAACCCAGCCTTGGGTCAATTCAGTCATTAAAACCACCGCGCTTGAATCTGATGAAAATCGTCAGCAAATCATGCAATGGATTGAAAAATGGCAACCACAAGTGCGTAGCGTGGTTCTTTCACTTTTAAAATCTCTTGATGGTGATGAAAGTGATTTGGAATTGATTGAAGGGATTTTTGTGAAACGAATGGTCAAAATTGGTTTGATAGCAAAGGAGAGCATCGTATGAAAAATGTATTTATGGCCTTCCAAACCAACGATGACACGCGCCCAATTATTGAAGCCATTGAACAAGATAATCCTGAAGCGAAAATTGAATATTATCCAGCGATGGTGAAAATTGATGCACCAGGACAACTGATTATTCGCAAAGATTCAGTTGAAGAGATTTTAGGTCGCAGCTGGGATTTGCAAGAAATTCACATCAACCTAATCAGTATTTCAGGAAATATTGATGAAACTGATGAAAGCTTCACGGTGGGATGGTTCCGTTAAGTATTCAACATCATAAATTAAAAATCTGAACTGATGGAAAGTTCAACATAAAGATTACGGAGAATAGACATGAACATACATGCAAAAGCGGCGGCTGCAGCGCCACGTAAATTAAGTTTAAAAGATAAATATGGATTGATGACACGTGGTCTTGGTTGGGAAACTAGCTATGTACCGATGGATGAAGTGTTTCCGTACGACAAATTCGAAGGCATTAAAATTCATGACTGGGACAAGTGGGAAGACCCGTTTCGTCTGACCATGGATGCTTACTGGAAATATCAATCAGAAAAAGAGCGCAAGCTATACGCGATTATTGATGCATTTTCACAAAATAATGGTCATTTAAATGTCACCGATGCACGTTATATCAATGCCATTAAATTATTTTTAACCGGGGTTACCCCCATTGAATACAACGCACATCGTGGTTTTGCGATGGCTGGGCGTCAATTGCGTGGAGTCGGTTCACGTGTTGCCTGTCAAATGCAGGCGATTGATGAACTTCGTCATTGCCAAACACAAGTGCATACATTGAGTCATTATAATAAGTATTTCAATGGTTTACACTCTTGGCCACAAAACTTTGATCGTCTTTGGTATTTATCAGTTCCAAAATCATTCGTCAATGATGCGATGACGGCAGGTCCATTTGAGTATTTGGTATCTATTTCATTCTCATTTGAATATGTATTAACTAACTTATTGTTCATGCCATTTATGTCAGGTGCAGCGTATAACGGTGATATGGCGACAGTGACCTTTGGTTTCTCGGCACAATCCGACGAAGCACGTCATATGACTTTAGGTCTTGAAGCCATTAAGTTTATTTTAGAGCAAGATCCAGACAACGTACCGATTGTACAAAAATGGATTGATAAATGGTTCTGGCGCGGTTATCGCTTGCTAACGCTTGTGGGCATGATGATGGATTATATGCTGCCGAAAAAAATCATGTCTTGGCGTGAAGGCTGGGAAATTTACTTCGAACAAAGCGGTGGTGCATTATTTGCTGATCTTGAGCGCTACGGTATTCGTATGCCGAAGTACTGGGAAGATTCAGTCAAAGAAAAAGACCACATTACCCATCAGGCTTGGTCTATGTTCTATCAATACTGTTGGGGGACGGGCTTACATGCTTGGGTGCCGACTGCAGAAGAGCAGGAATGGTTATCGAAAGAATATCCGAATAGTTTCGATGAACACTATAAGCCACGTTTTGAACATTGGAAAAAACAAGAAGATGAAGGGAAGCGTTGGTATAACACCAGTTTGCCATGTCTTTGCCAGACCTGTCAGATTCCAATGATCTTTACTGAGATCGGTGATCCGACCACGATTCGTCAACGTGAAAGTGTTTATAAAGATGAAAAGTATCAATTCTGCTCAGACGGTTGTAAGGACATTTTTGATGATGAACCTGAAAAGTATGTACAGGCATGGTTACCGGTACAGCAAATCTTAAAAGGTAAAGCTGGCGGTCCAACACCTGAAGATATTGTGCGTTGGTCATACTTAGAACCGGGTGTCGATACGGGGGCTTTTGAGACCTCACCCGATGCAATGAACTGGGCTAAATGGAAAAATCCAAACGGTCAGGTTTAAACCGACGTTCTTTATTTTGATTTAAAACTAAAACAATGTTGCGGCAGTGCTTTCAGGACGAAACACTGCCTAGGAGATTCTTATGTCTGTTATCGCCCTAAAACCGAATTATCAAGGAAAAGTTCGAGATGCTAAAGACCAATTTGATGGTCAGCATGTCTTATTTGTAGAGTGGCATGGTCATCTCACCATCAGTGCACCGATTGCCGTATTGGTTGATCCTGAGCAGAAATTCCAAGACTTTATTGAAACCCAATTAGCACAAAGTGTATTTGCCAGTCATAGCGATTGGGCTGAAATTGACTGGGGAAAAGTGGAATGGACGTATGCACGTCAGCCATTAAGCTTTGATGAAAGCTCAAGCTTCAATAGCTTAGACATCGGTCATAAATCTTATCTTCGTTTTCATACCCCGGATCTAAATGGACTTTAAGGAGCACGCTAATGACTTATGAAGTAACCATTGAGCCCTTAGGACAAACCATTGACGTGGAAGATGGGCAAAGTATTCTGGATGCCGCATTACGTGCGGGTATTTGGTTACCACATGCATGCGGTCATGGTTTATGTGGCACTTGTAAAATTCAGGTGACAGATGGAGAAGCAGATTTAGGTGATGCCTCACCATTTGCACTCATGGATATGGAGCGTGTAGAAGGTAAGGTTTTGGCATGTTGTGCCGTGCCACAGTCCGATTTGACGATTGAAGTAGAAATTGATGAAGATCCGGATGCCAAGATTATTCCATTAAAAGATTTTGTTGCGACGGTAGATTCGATTGTAGATTTGACACCCACCATTAAAGGTATTTTTCTCAAAGTTGAAGGCGATATTGAATTTCAGGCGGGACAATATATCAACTTGTATATTCCAGGTTTGGACGAGCCACGTGCTTTTTCAATTGCAAGTGCACCTTCTCAAAGTCATTTAATTGAACTGAACATTCGAAAAGTTCCGGGTGGGGTTGCAACAGCTTGGCTACATGATGATTTAGCAGTCGGACAAAGCTTAAAATTTAGCGGTCCATTAGGGCGTTTTTATACACGACATTCAGACCCTAACCCTGTGATTTTTATTGCAGGAGGGTCTGGATTATCGAGCCCAAAATCAATGATTCTAGAATTGCTTGAAAATGGCGATACCCGTCAAATTACACTCTTTCAGGGAGCCCGTAATTCAAGTGAGTTGTATTACCAGTCTTTCTTTGAAGATTTAGCAGAGCAATATCCGCAATTCCGTTATTTCCCGGTGTTGTCAGATGAGGCAGAGAACAGTTCATGGTGTGGTGAGCGCGGCTTTGTACATGAAGCAGCGATTCGTATTTATGAGAATAATTTTAGAGATCATAAAGCGTATCTGTGTGGACCACCGCCAATGATTGAAGCCGCGATTCGAGGACTGATGCGTGGACGTCTGTATGAACGTGATATCCATATGGAAAAATTCCTCAGTGCAGCGGATGCAGCCAATCAAGCGACACGGAGTCCGTTGTTTAAAAATATCTAAGTTTAAGAATAACTAAGAAAATCGGTTTGAGGAGGGTGGAAGGATGTACCTGATTCGATTGTCAAATATTGAAGAAACTTTTCATTGTTCTGTAGGAAAAACCTTATTGCAAGGCATGCAGTCGCTGGCAAAGAAAGGAATTCCAATCGGATGCCGTGGTGGAGGCTGTGGCATCTGCAGAATTCGTGTCACACAAGGCAATTATCGTTGCCAAAAAATGAGCCAAACTCATGTAGATGAGCAAGAACTGAGTGAAGGGGTTGCATTGGCATGCCGCTTATACCCTGAAAGTGATTTAGATATCGAAGTTTTAGGATTAAAAAACTGCAAAAAGAAATTGCAGATTACTTAAAGGATGGAGTCGAAATGAATAATAAACCAGTATCACGTCCAGGGCATGTCGCGTTGCGCGTTTTAGATTTAGAAGAATCTGTTCACCATTATGTCAATGTGATTGGCTTGATTGAAACCGGACGAGATGAACAGGGAAGAGTCTATTTAAAAGCCTGGGATGAGCATGACCATCATTGTCTGATTCTGCGTGAAGCGGACTCTCCTGGTATGGACTGTATGGCATTTAAGGTTGTCAGCGAGTCTGAGTTAAAGCGTCTGGAAAAAGCCCTGCAGGAATATGGAGTCGCAGTAGAAACCATTCCTGCTGGAGAGAACCTAGCTACCGGTGAACGGATCCGCTTTACTGCACCAACAGGTCATGTATTTGAGCTCTATGCCCATAAAGACCTATATGGCAATGGCATGCCGACGACTAATCCTGGAGTTAAGGCACAAAATCTAAAAGGAATTCACCCAAGTCGTTTCGATCATTGTGCATTAATGGGCGAAGGTGTGGAACAGAGTTACCGTTTATTTAAAGATGTGCTTGGTTTTGATCTGGCAGAACAAGTGCTGGATGGTGAAACCATGATGGCTGCTTTCCTGACATGTAGTAATAAACCGCATGACGTAGCGTTTATCTTCGCACCAGACAAAGGCAAGCTGCATCATATGTCATTCTTTGTCGAATCTTGGGCACAAGTACTCACAGCTGCAGACACGATTGCTAATAATGAAGTTTCTCACGAAATAGGACCTACAAGACATGGGATTACACGTGGAGAGACTTTGTACTTCTTTGATCCATCAGGCAACCGTAATGAAGTATTCAGTGGCGGTTATATCTGGTATTCGGACCGTCCAACTTTAACTTGGACTGCAGATGAACTACCTCGTGCGATTTTCTTTACTGAGCGAAAACTCAGTGAGACTTTCTTTAACGTGATGACCTAATTGTCAAAAAACCAATAATACAAAATTTGTGAGAATGAAAAATGAATATTAGTGTAAATCCAGAAATTGTTAATTCAATTAAAACCGGCAATTTTCTAACTAATTATCATGATGTAGGAGAAGGCTTTCCTGTAGTCATGGTGCATGGTTCAGGTCCGGGTGTCACAGCATGGGCAAATTGGCGCTTGGTAATGCCAGAACTGGCAAAAGATCGTCGTGTAATTGCACCTGATATGTTGGGTTTTGGTTATACCGAGCGTCCGGAAGGTGTGACGTATAGCAAAGAACATTGGGTGCAACAGCTCAAAGATTTATTTGATGTACTGAATGTGGAGCAGGCCGATTTAGTTGGCAACTCTTTTGGTGGCAGTATTGCCTTAGCATTTGCAATTGCTTATCCAGAACGTGTGCGCCGCTTAGTGTTGATGGGTAGTGTTGGTGTGCCTTTTAATATTACACCGGGATTAGATAATGTCTGGGGTTATAAACCTTCATTCGAAACTATGCGTAAGCTGATGGATACCTTTGCATATAGCCGTGAATTGGTAACAGATGAACTCGCTGAACTGCGGTATCAAGCAAGTATCCGTCCAGGATTTCAGGAATCTTTTTCTGCCATGTTCCCAGCACCTCGTCAACGTTGGGTTGATGCTTTGGTGAGCCCAGAGGAACAGATTCGCCAATTGCCGCATGACACGCTCATCATTCATGGTCGTGAAGATAAAGTGATTCCCCTGGAAACCTCAACCAAATTATTTTCATTAATCAAGCATGCCCAATTACACGTATTTGGTGAATGTGGTCATTGGGCACAAATTGAACATAGTGCCCGTTTTGCAAAATTACTCAGAGATTTCTTCAACGAATAAGTCTGGACTCTACAAGCCTGTAGCAAGGTTGCATACAGGCTAGCAAAATATTAAGAAGGATTTGAAATGAAAATTAAGACTTTATGCTTAGTTTCAGGGGTACTTGCGTGCATCTTTTCTGCAAGTACCTATGCAACTGAAAATGGTTCAGATTCTTTTGCCTTAGGTGCAGAAGGACTTTTAGCAGGTGCGCTTCCTCCACCTGGTTTATATTTATTGAGTTATTACCAAAATTATACGGCATCTGATTTTGTTGATTCTAATGGTAATACATTAATTCCAGATTTTGATATTGATGCCAAGGCTGTAGTGCCACGTTTGGTCTGGATGACGGAACAGCAGTTACTTGGTGGGCAATTAGGTTTTTATGCAGCCCAGCCTTTAGTCGATTTGCGCTTAAAAATTGCGGGGCAACGCGATCATAACAGTGGATTAGGTGATCTTATTTTTGCACCGATGCTCGGTTGGCATCAGGGCAATCATCACTGGGCGGCTGCGGTAGAAACCATTTTTCCTACCGGAGATTACGATCAGAATGATTTAGCTAATTTAGGCAAAAATTATTACACCTTCAGACCAATTCTTGCTTATACCTTTAGTCAGCCAGAAGGTTGGGATATTTCAACCAAAATGTCATATAGCTTAAACACCGAAAATAAAGATACTCACTATCACTCGGGTGAATATTTTGCTGCTGACTATAGCGTGGGCTATAAGCTCAATCCAAATTTAACCTTGGCTCTGCAGGGGTACGTTTTTAAACAAACTGAATCTGATCAAGTTGAAGATATTGATATAGGTTTCCGTGGACAAGCTCTCGCTTACGGCCCAGGTATTCATTATCAGAAAGATGGTTGGGCTCTGGAAGCGAAGTACTTAAAAGAAACTGAAGTAGAGAACCGACCCGAAGGTGATGCTACTTGGCTTAAATTTGTCTGGTCATTTTAAGGAAAAAAAGGGGGGATAACGATGGATCGTACTTTATCAAAATGGGCGGATCAGCTGTATCAAGCAGAACAGAATCAGATAACGATTGCGCCTATTCGTGATCAGCTTCCGGGAGAAGCGACTGTTGATACAGCCTATGCTATTCAGGATATCAATACCCAACGTGCACTGAGTCAAGGTCGCCGCCTGGTCGGAAAAAAAATTGGCCTCACCTCATTTGCAGTACAAAAACAGTTAGGCGTGGATTCACCCGATTTCGGCATGCTATTTGAAGATATGGCATTTCAAGATGGTGAAACTATTCCATTTCAAAAGCTAATTCAGCCTAAAGTTGAGGCGGAAATTGCTTTGGTATTGAAAAGCAGTTTAACCCATAGCCAACATCGTGTGGCTGACATTATTGCTGCTACAGATTATGCCATGGCTGCAATTGAAGTGGTGGATAGCCGTATTGAAAACTGGAAAATTTCCTTACTGGATACAGTAGCAGACAATGCTTCCAGTGCAGCCTTTGTTCTTGGAACTCAGAAAGTACAGTTGGCTGATGTTGATTTAGTGAATTGTCGTATGCAAATGACTCGTTCAGATGAAGTGGTATCAGAGGGACAAGGCAAAGCCTGTCTGGGTAATCCACTCAATGCGGCAGTCTGGCTGGCAGATGAAATGGTACGTCGTGGACGGCCTTTAAAAGCGGGTGACATTGTTTTGACTGGTGCATTAGGTCCAATGGTTGCTGTACAGGCAGGTGATGAGTTTAAGGTTGAAATTGAAGGCTTAGGCTCAGTCTCTGTGCATTTCAGCGCCTAACAACAAGGATATAAATTATGGAAAAAATTAAGTGTGCCATCATTGGTTCGGGTAATATCGGCACCGACCTGATGATTAAAATCATGCGTAATGCAAAATATCTAGAAATGGCGGCCATGGTTGGAGCTGACCCATATTCAGATGGATTAGCACGTGCTGCACGTTTCGGTTTTGAAATTACTGCGGACAGCATCGAAGGGTTGTTAAAACTACCTTCGTTTAAAGACATTAAAATTGTATTTGATGCTACGTCAGCAGGCGCTCATGCCCATCACAATCAGGTATTGCAGCAATATGGAATTCAGGTAATTGACCTGACACCGGCAGCAATAGGCCCTTATGTGGTACCGGTCGTAAATCTCGATGAACATCTGGATGCAGCTAATATAAATATGGTCACCTGTGGTGGTCAGGCGACCATTCCGATGGTGCGTGCCGTGTCTCGGGTCGCCAAAGTCCATTATGCTGAAATTATTGCCTCAATTGCGAGTAAGTCAGCCGGTCCAGGTACCCGCGCCAATATTGATGAGTTTACCGAAACCACCTCCAAAGCGATTGAAGAAGTTGGTGGGGCAGAAAAAGGTAAAGCCATTATTATCATGAATCCGGCTGAGCCACCATTGATCATGCGTGACACCGTATATTGTCTGGCTGAAGCCGGTGCAGATCAGGACGCGATTCGCCAATCTGTTAAACAAATGGCAGATGCAGTACAGGCCTATGTACCAGGTTATCGTCTCAAGCAGGAAGTCCAGTTCGAAGAATTCAATACCGATCGTCCTCTGAATATTCCAGGTCTCGGTCAACTGCCAGGCTTAAAAGTTTCAGTTTTCCTGGAAGTTGAAGGTGCTGCACATTATCTGCCGGCCTATGCAGGTAATCTCGACATTATGACCAGTGCAGCTTTGGCTGCGGCGGAGCGCTTTGCTGAAACCCATTTAAACAACGTACTGCAAGCAGAGACTGCGTAAGGAGAATTGCAATGTTTGATCAAGAAAGAAAAATCTATGTATCAGATGTGACCTTGCGTGACGGTATGCATGCCATTCGTCATCAGTATTCATTGGATCAGGTCCGTCAGATTGCTCGTGCCCTGGATGAAGCTGGTGTGGACAGTATTGAAGTTGCACATGGAGATGGTTTACAAGGTTCCAGTTTTAACTATGGCTTTGGCGCCCATACTGATCTGGAATGGATTGAAGCAGTGGCCAGCGAAGTCAAACAGGCTAAAGTTGCAACTTTGCTCCTTCCGGGTATTGGGACAGTGCATGATCTGAAAGCGGCTTATGATGCTGGTGCACGTGTGGTACGCGTGGCAACCCATTGTACTGAAGCCGATGTATCTAAACAGCATATTGAATATGCTCGATCATTAGGCATGGATACCGTTGGATTCCTGATGATGAGTCACATGAATACACCACAAGGTTTAGCTGAGCAGGGTAAGCTCATGGAAAGCTATGGTGCACAATGTATCTATGTGGTGGATTCAGGGGGTGCCATGAATATGTATGACATCGCTGATCGATTCAAAGCGATGAAAGATGTGTTAAACCCTGAGACAGAAACGGGCATGCATGCTCATCATAACCTGAGCTTAGGGGTAGCCAACAGTATTGTGGCTTTGGAGCATGGCTGTAACCGTATTGATGCCAGCTTAACCGGTATGGGAGCAGGTGCAGGTAATGCACCACTGGAAGTCTTTATTGCTGCTGTCCAGCGCATGGGGTTGAATCATGGTTGTGATGTGAAAAAACTGATTGATGCAGCTGAAGATATTGTCCGTCCATTACAGGAACGGCCAGTACGTGTAGACCGTGAAACCCTGGCGCTGGGTTATGCTGGTGTCTATTCGAGCTTCCTTCGTCATACTGAAACAGCTGCTGAAAAATATGGTCTATCTGCCTTTGATATTCTTGTCGAATTAGGTAAGCGTCGTATGGTCGGTGGTCAGGAAGATATGATTGTTGATGTGGCTTTAAATATGCTCAAATCTAAACAAGTCAGTCTCTAACTTTATAAAAAAGGATTCAATTATGTTGAGTCCTTTTTTAAAGCTTGGATTAAAATATTTGATTGAATTATTCAAGTTTTAATTATTTATAAAATAAATTAAATATATGAATTTTAAATAAAAAGAGGGCGTTTTTAAGTGAAACTTGCTAGGTTCCGAATTAATAATGAAATCTCATTTGGTTTAATACAAGGTCAATGTGTGATTGATTTTAATAAAATTAATTTACCCTATAGCGACTTACAAGAAATTATTCAAAATGGAAAAGAAGCTCTGGATGTTATTAGCCAATTCTGTGCCGGTAAATCAGCTCATTATAAATTATCCGATATAACCTTATTAGCCCCAGTTCCTCGTCCAGGTAAGTTTTTAGCAATAGGAATGAATTATAAAAAGCACGAAGAAGAGGCAGATCGGTTAGGAGTAGAAAAGCGTGCTTATCAAACCTGGTTTAATAAGCAAATTACATGTGTAAATGACCCATTTGGAATCATTGATCCGGGTGTGACTCAACAACTTGATTACGAGGTAGAGTTAGGGGTAGTTATTGGGAAAAAATCGAAGAACTTAACCCAGGAAAATGTTCGTGATTCCATTTTTGGTTACTTGGTTGTAAACGATGTGTCTGCTAGAGATTGGCAGTTTCATACTCCAACATTTACCATGGGTAAATCCTTTGATACGCATGGTCCAATTGGTCCATGGATCGTCACTGCAGATGAAATAAAAGACCCACAAAAATTAGAGTTACGATGTTATGTTAATGGAGAACTACGACAATCCAATAACACATCTGAAATGATCCATAGTATTAATGATCAACTCATTTACTTATCAACAGCATTTACTTTAGAGCCTGGTGATATTATCGCTACAGGAACTCCTGAGGGTGTTGGCGTGGCAATGAATCCTCAGGTATTTTTGCAAAAGGGTGATATTGTAAAATGTGAAATAGAAAACATTGGTTTTATTGAAAATAGAGTTTCAGCATAAATATTGGTAAAAATAACAATGAATTGTGAAGTCAGCCTGCTAGAATCACTTAAAGTCATCCAGCAGGTTGATTAGAAAATTTAAAAAGTTAGTACTAAAATTGGAAAACAACAATTACTCAAAATTAATTAACAGGCTCAATCTTTATCAGACTCGGTCTCATTGAGGATTTTTTTATGTTTATACCCGATCTGAGCTCGACTAATCCCAAGTAAACGAGCCGTTGCACATAAATTTCCTTCACAACGTTCAATCGCAGATTTCACGACTAGATTCTCTAACTCTTCTAAAGATACTTGTTTATCGAGAAGCTCATTAATAAACTCTTCCATGGGTTGATGAATAGCTTGAGAAATTTTACCTTCCTTATCTAAAACGGATATATTTTCGTCCAATAAGGTTGTATAAGAAGGAGGGAAAAGCATTGAGGCATCAATGAAACTATCTTGAGATGCCAAGATAATTCCTCTTTCAATCACATTTTCTAATTCTCGAATATTTCCAGGCCAATCATGAGACTGTAGTGCATGTTTAGCTTTATCTGTTAATCCTTTTATACGAAGGCCTTCTCTAGCTGAAAACTTGTCAATAAAGTTTTGTGCCAAAGCTAAGATATCATCTTTTCGCTCTCTTAAAGGTGGAATCTGGACTGGAAAAACATTCAATCGATAATATAAATCTTTTCGAAAAGTACCTTTAGCCACAGCTTCAGCTAAATCAACATTCGTTGCTGCAATCACCCTTACATTTACTTTGCGTGTTTCAGTACCACCTAAACGATCAATTTCACCTGACTGTAGCGCACGAAGTAAACGAGTTTGAGCTTGAAGGCTTAACTCACCCAACTCATCTAAAAATAAAGTCCCACCATCAGCTCGTTCAAATCGTCCTGCTCTTGAACTTTGGGCTCCTGTATAGGCACCTTTTTCTATACCAAATAATTCGGATTCAATTAAGTCGTTGGGTAGAGCACCGCAATTGACTGCTACAAAGGGGTGATTTGCTCGAGGGCTGGCATTATGAATTGCATTTGCAAATACATCTTTTCCGACTCCTGTTTCTCCCAATAAAAGCACGGTCACACTACTGGATGATGCTTTTTTTGCTAAAGCCCAAGCTTCTTGAAAATTCAAGGAATCTCCAATTACATCACTGGGTAAAATAGGATGGGGCAAAGCTTTTCTTAAGTCTTCAACTTGATCTTGTAAACTCAGAAGATTCTCTACAATTGAGTCCGATTGATAGTATTTGAGGTCTTCAGCTATATTTCCCCATTCCTCAAGTGGTTTACCAACAAAACGTGGACCTAAAGGTGTCGTTTCTATTTGTTTATGTAGAATGAAGCGATTCATAATGCCGCTTACATATCCTGTCGCATGGCCTAATTCACACCATGCTATAGGGGATTGATTAGCACCAAATAAGCTTTTATGGAGGTAATGATCAAGGGAGTTTCTCCAAATAGCATCGATATAATATTTCCCATTTTTAATATCTATATGTGTATCTTTTAACTCAACTTTTACTATACCTTCTAAGGCATGCAGTAACGTCCCTTTATGCAATAGTTCTAAATCAGATAAACCTTGATAACTGGCCTTTACAATCTCTGCATCACGTAAGCCGGATGCATAACCTATGCGAGTCAGAACTCCACGAGTACGCTCAATGCCTAGAGTTTCAATTAGTTCCTTTCTTAAAGCTATTAATGCAGATGAATGCATTAACATCATACGTTCTTCATCTAACCAAATTTGTCCTGTTTCAAAAGAGAAGCGCAGTCTTGATGAGATTTCAGAAATGCCTGGTGAACTCTTATCCCAATCCTTGAGACGTATATTTTGAGTCATTTGAGTGTTCCTACAACTGATCTTATTATCTGTTCCTTGTATGAGAGCATACGGGCTAAGAGGTATAAGTCAATTGCATAAACCTTAATCCAAAAAAGAGTTTTGTTATCTAACTAGAAAGTATCTACAAAATCTGTGGCTATTCACACAATAAAATAATCATAAGCTAGAAGGCTAACCCTCTAGCTTATATGTTTAATACAATTTGATACGGTTTAAATCCTTCTAGTACAGCATCGGCAACCAACTGAATGAAAGCTTCAGTCTGACCATAAGCCATCCACTGATCAAGAGCCTCATAGTAAGCCAAACGATTTTCAACGGTAATCACACAAGGCGGATAGCCAGCTTTAAGTAATTCTAGGTTCATTAAAAGACGTGATGTGCGACCATTGCCATCAATGAATGGATGAATGCCAACAAAATCAGCGTGTACTTTGGCTGCACGTTCGATAGGATGAAATTTGTGTGCGTCATTATTATACCAGTCGATTAATTGAGCCATCTTGTCGTTTAATAAAGTGTAATCAGGTGGGGTAGACGTAGCACCAGAGATTAGGACATTTTGTTGACGATAGCGGCCAGCATTATCATCATCAATATTTTTTAAAATGAGTTGATGGATATTACGAATTTGCCATTCAGAAAAAGGCTCCTCTTTCCGAATGATATCTTCAACATAGTAAATTGCATTTCTATGGTTGATCGCTTCAAAGTGTTCTCTTAATGCCTTTCCACCAACAGTAATACCTTCCAGTACTACTTTTGTTTCTAACAGGGTGAGTGTATTACCTTCAATAGCGTTGGAATGATACGTCCAACGGACAATAAGATCTTCTTGTAAATTTTTGACAATTGACGGAGAGAGAGGGCGATGTTGATCTAATTTTTTCTTTAAATCATCAATGGTTTCAAACATAACCTTATCCCTGTATTTGATCTTAGTCGATCATACATGAAAAAAGAAATATCAGAAATGTAGTGATATATCATTACATTTTGTATTGACTATAAAAGTAGTAATTGGATGGCTTTCAGTATTCTAGACACGAGGCAGCCTCATTTTGAAGATACATTATTGTTCATTTCACCCATACATCTATGGCATGTTGTAGATGACCCGTTTTGACATAAAGCGTTGCACCTGATGGACCTGCCTGAAATTTAGCGGCACTATTATTGATGGGAAGACGGACCCATGAACCTGCTGGATATATTTCAGTTCCGCAAAATAATTGACCTTTAATAATGAACAATTCAATCCCTTGTTCTGATTTCTCTACGAAAATTTGATCAGGTTTTAGCTTTTCTAAATAGGTCTGCTCATGTTTCGATTGAAATAACGGGCATATTATCCGATGTTCGGTAAGCTTCCAATTCGCTGGATCATTGGTATTAATTCGGGTGGGTTCTATCTCATGTTCAGTCATTTGCATCAGTTTCACAAAGATTAAACAACCTGCTTTACTGGAAACCCGATGAGTTGAATGATGGGGGTTACGTAAATACCAGCCTGCCGGATAATCATCTTCAGCATTCTCGGTAAAAATGCCTGACAATATGAGGACTTCTTCACCCAAAGGATGTTGATGTTCAGGAAAGGCAGATTCTGGTGCGTATTTCACAAGACTAGTTGCACGTGCTTTCTCATCGCCAATACGATCAAGCATCATTCTATCGACTTCACCTCCTGGAGATTTTACCCAATGGTAATCCTCTGGCTTGATGATGACGGGTTGTGAGAAGTCGGCATGAATAAACATAATGTTGTCCTGTAATGAAGAAACCTACGTATTTTAACGAGAATGCACAGGTTTATTTTAAAAGAAATAGCGATTAGTGAGCTCACTGTTTCAGAAAAGATAAGCATGTTGATAGCAGATATTACTCACTAAGCTATGAAATATTAATATTTTAGAGTTTAATCAACTGTGCTTTGTTTTTACATCAATGAGGAATGGCATGAAATATCAACCGCCTTATACGATCACCTCTAAAATTATTCACTTGATTGCACAAATTAGTGAAGCAATAGGGCGTTTGACTGCATTAACTCAAATCCAAGATAGCCTTAAATTGCGAAAAGCCAATCGTATTCGAACGATTCAAGGGTCTTTAGCGATAGAAGGAAATACCTTGAGTACAGAGCAAATCACAGCGATCCTGAATGGCAAGACCATTATCGCTCCACCTAAAGAAGTTCAAGAGGTACGTAATGCCCTAAAGGCATATGAAGAAATTCAAGATTGGAATCCTGATCAAGAATCGCATTTGCTGAAAGCACATCAAATATTGATGACAGGACTGATTGATGAAATTGGACAGTATCGTCATGGCGGTGTTGGTGTGATGTCAGGGGATCGAGTCGTGCATATGGCTCCGCCTGCAAATCAAGTCCAGCGTTTAATGAGAGAGTTATTACAGTGGTTGGCTGAAGGTAATGAGCACCCATTAATTCAGAGTTCAGTATTTCATTATGAATTTGAGTTTATACATCCATTTGCTGATGGCAATGGGCGGATGGGGCGTTTATGGCAAACTTTAATCTTAAGCCAGTGGAATCCTATTTTTCTCAACATCCCTGTAGAAAGCTTGATTTATCAAAACCAAAAAGCTTATTACGATGCATTGCAAGCGAGCACAGATCGTTCAGATTCTGCACCTTTTATTGAGTTTATTTTGCAGATGATTCTAGATGCAATACTTAGTTCTGATGCCAGCGATCAAGATACCGCTCAAGCTAGCGTACAAGTTAGCGATCAAGTTAAACGTCTCATCCAGAATATGGAGCAGAAAGAATATAGCTTAACTGAGCTTATGGCTCTATTGGACTTGTCCCATCGAGCCACATTCCAAAAAAATTATTTAACTCCAGCATTAGAAGCAGGTGTGATTGAACGTACCCTTCCTGATAAGCCTAAGAGTCCTAAGCAAAAGTACAAATTAAAAAATTGAACTGTACTGAAGTTGATGTGATTATTAATATCATAATGAGCTAATTGAAATGTTATAACATTGCATTTATTTCTAGGTGTAATTTGCTGCTATAATGCCGTACGCCACTTCAAATCCTGAATTCGGATTTGAACAAGATTTTAAAGTGATTCAATGCACTAAATCTAATTTGGGTCAAAATTGGGTCAATGAATTTTTTTATTCAACAAAAGAGCTTTAAAATGAAAGAGTTAGGTTTTGAGTTCAATTGACGCCACCTCCACCAAAATTCTTGTTATAAATCAGCCACTTATCTAAGTGGCTTTTTTATTACCTAAACTTTATAAGCGATTTAAAAGATCAAATCAAAACTAGAACGAATACGCTCGATTAATAAATGCTTCGACTCTGACAAATGAGTGTTTTTACGAACCATCAATTGGGTCTGAGCCGTATTGCACAGCTCGGAATCAAGAGTTAAGGCAACGGCCTGACCTTCTTTTACTGCATCTGCAATATCTGCATAGCGCATGGCGGAAATCCCATGTCCAGCCACCACATAATTTTTTAAGGCATAAATAGAATTGGTGGTCAGGCTAATATTCAGGTTCACTTGTAAGCGCACCATTTCACTGTCGAGTAGCTGACGAAAACCATGCCCCACAGGCATTAAGGCAAATTTATAGGCTGAAATTTCAGATAGGCAAATGCGATGCTTGAGCTTGGCAAGAGGATGATCGGCAGGAACAGCTAGAATAAAAGGTTCTGTTTTATGGGCAATGGTGCTGATGTCTGTATGAAATGGGGGGTTATACGCAAGTCCAATATGCGCTAGGCTGTCCACGATATGTCGTACTACATGCTGGGCACTCATTAATTCTAACTGGATTTCAAGATTTGGATATTTATGGTGCACATGTCGAAGTACATCATAAATCATGTGTTGCATATAACTTTCACTTGAAACAATGTTCACTTTGCCAAGTTGAGAAGATTGCAGCTGAAATAAACTGTCAAATAATTCATTTTCACGATTCTTATTTTCCTTAAAATACTCAAGTACCAGATAGGCGGCTTCAGTCGGAATAATATGCCGTCCCTTACGTTTGAACAGGTTTATTTTTAATTCTGATTCAAAGAGTTGAATTTGTCGGCTCATGGCGGACTGTTCAATATTCAGGATATCTGCCGCTTTGCGCATCGAGCCAAACATCATCACCGTATAGAAATAACGCAAACGCTTTTCATTGATTCCGTTCAGTGGCGCAAGGAATTGCAAGTTTCTGTCCATAAAAACTCTGATGCTTTTAAAGCATCAGTATGCCTAATAAATTACATTGTTATCAAGTCAGGAGCATGCTTACATTGTTTTTGAACAATAAGAAGATCTAGATAAAAAGGAGTTTTAGATGGATTTAATGACCTCCCGTCAACAACGGTTAGACCAGATTTACAAGAAAGTGAGCTGGCGCCTGCTGCCATTTTTATTGCTATGTTATTTCTTTGCTTATCTGGACCGGATCAATATCGGATTTGCCAAGTTGCAAATGCAGCAGGAATTGGGTTTTAACGATGCAATTTATGGCATGGCAGCCGGCATATTCTTTTTAGGTTATGTGCTGTTTGAAGTGCCAACCAACCTGTATTTTGAAAAGTCGGCGCCAGAAAAACCATCACCCGCATCATGATTTTGTGGGGCCTGACCTCCATGTCGATGCTATTTGTCACCACCCCGCAGATGTTCTATGTCTTGCGCTTTTTACTAGGTGTATTCGAAGCCGTTTTTGCCCCGGGCATGATTTTCTATCTGACCTATTGGTATTCCGGTGCACGCATGGCACGTGTGATGGCGATCGTCATGCTGGCCGGGCCACTCGCTGGTATGTTAGGTGCACCATTATCCACGCAAATCATGAGTACTTTTCATCAGATTTATAATCTTTCTGGCTGGCAATGGTTATTTTTATTGGAAGCTGTGCCAACCGTGCTGTTGGGCTGCGTAGCATACTTTTATTTAACCGATCATCCTTCACAAGCAAAATGGCTGTCTCAAGAGGACAAAGCCTTATTGGTAAAAGAAATTTCACAGCATCAGTCTGCAACTGGTCATAGCAATTTTAAAGCGGTGTTGAAGGATCCCTGGATCTATTTCATGGCCTTGGCCTACTTCACCATTATCTGTGGGATCTATGCGATTGGTTTCTGGCTGCCATCTTTATTGAAATCGGGCGGTATCCAGAATTTGCAGATGATTGGCTGGCTGGTGGCGATTCCATATTTATGCGGTGCAATTTTCATGATCATTTTTGCCCGCAGCTCGGACAAATGGCAGGAACGGAAATGGCATTGTGTAGTGCCTACGGTATTGGCCGGAGTCAGCTTGATGTTGTCGGTGATCAGTGCGAATTTCCTGCTGTCCTTTATTGCGATCTGTACCACAACGGCCTTTATGTTTAGTGCCTATACCATTTTCTGGTCGATTCCATCGAAATACTTAAGCGGTAGTGCGGCAGCAGGCGGAATTGCCCTGATTAACAGTATCGGATTACTCGGTGGTTTTGTCAGTCCAAATATTATGGGCATGGCGCAGTCAATGACCGGTTCCATGCTGGCAGGCTGGTTCACGATTGCTGTGATCATGATGCTCGGAGGCACTTTCCTGATCTATGCCTTCAGACTGAAAAAGCAAGTTGTTTCCCAGCAAGTAACACGCGCTGCCTTAATCGTCGATAAATAATCAATCATGCAGCATAGGAAGGATTCAAGATATGAAGAAAATCATCATTGCGGGCTTTCAACATGAAACCAATACCTTTGCCCCGACCAAAGCAAGATATGTGGATTTTGTCCAGGGCGGGGGATTTCCTCCGCTTAGCCGCGGCGCAGATGTCCTGAAATTTCGGGAACAGAACATTCCGATTGGCGGTTTTATTCAACAAGCAGAACAATTCGGTTATCAACTTTTGCCGGTAATCTGGGCTGGCACTTCACCTTCAGCGCATGTAGAGCAGGACACTTACCAACGGATCTGTGATGAAATTATTGCAAGCATCCAGCAGCATCCGGTAGATGCGGTGTATCTGGATCTGCATGGTGCCATGGTTAGTGAACAGGTGGATGATGGTGAAGGGGAATTGTTAAGACGGGTTCGTGAAGCAGTCGGGTCGGACATTCCGGTAATTGCCAGTCTGGATTTCCATGCCAATGTCACGCAAGCGATGTTTGCTCATAGTGATGCATTGATTTGCTATCGGACTTATCCGCATGTAGATATGGCCCAAACTGGACAACGCTGTGCCCAACTGCTGAATCAAATATTCGAGGGCAAAAAACTGTATAAGAAAATGTACAAGCTACCGTTTTTGATTGCGTTGAATGCACAATGTACCGAGCTGGAACCTACCCAGTCTTGTATGAATTTACTCGAACAGCTAGAACAAAATAATCCTGTCCAGATGAATTTTACGCCGGGTTTTCCGGCGGCAGATTTTGAGGAATGTGGCGGTTGTATCTGGGGCTATAGTGAAAACGCTGAGCAGTTAGATCAGGCCATGCAACGCTATATCGACCATGTGCTGCAACAAGAAGCGCATTGGAATATGGATTTCTTATCACCAGATCATGCCGTGCAGCAAGCACTTCAACTTTATCAACAGCATTATTCGGCCAAACCCGTGGTGATTGCCGATACTCAGGACAATCCGGGAGCCGGTGGTGATTCGAATACGACCGGGATGTTATCGGCGCTATATCGACATCCGGTTAAAAATGCATTGATTGGCCTCATTGTCGATCCCGCGGTGGTGCAACAAGCCTATCAGTTTGAGCTTGGTCAGCATTTTTATGCGCAACTGGGTGGAACATCGGGTATTGTCGGGGATGCCCCATTTAGCGCTGAATTTAAAATCAAAGCCTATAGCGATGGAAAATTCAGCTATGGCGGACCCATGATGCATGGCGTTGAGGCGGATATCGGCCCGAGTATATTACTGGAAATAGACGGTATTGAAATTGCAGTCAGCTCTTACAAAGCCCAGTTGCTCGATCGTAATATGTTTAGAATTTTTGGTGTTGTGCCTGAAGATAAATCAATTATTGTAGTGAAAAGCTCGGTACATTTTCGTGCAGATTTTCAGGACATGGCTGCTGCCATTTTAGTCGCAAAAGCGCCTGGGGCCATGAAAGCAGACCCGAATGACCTGCCTTGGCAAAAGATTGAGCCTGATAGACGACTCGTGCCAATGGGCGAAAGTCTGGCGCAGCGTGATCAGCCATTGCGTCGTACGGTCTAATATTTAACTAATATTCAATTAACACCCAAACGATTGAACAGGCAAGCTCTATCATGATCTAGCCTGTTTTTTGATCACATCTCCATTTCCTTAAACTTAATACAATTTTCTGTTACTTGATTCCGTGTCTGGATCTGCCATAGATGAACTTGACTGACACCGACTTAAGCTAGCTCAAAAAAGTGGACAGGAACTCAACATTCTTTTCAAACTCAACAAAATACCTATAATTCCAATTAGAAACTTGTTGTAAATTAAACCTTAGGAAAAAAACAAATACAGTTTTGACTTTCTTATTTCAAATTAGACGAATCAACCGGAGATTCTCATTGCGCGCTGCCCGCTATAAAATTTTGCTCATTATCGTATTGCTACTGGCAGTAGGGTTTGCTCTATTTCGCTGGTGGCAGGGGCCAGTGGTGCCTAGTTATACGCTGAGTGCCATGCCGCTGGTACAAAATGTTGTTGCGACCGGACGTGTTGCGACAGTTTCACGTGCCCAGGTAGGCAGTGAAATTAGTGGTGTGGTTCTGCAACGTTTGGTGCAGGAAGGCGATCAGGTCAAACCGGGTGATCTGCTAGTGGTATTGAAATCGGATGAATTGCTGGCCCAAGTCAGACAGGCCGAGCTGGTATTGACCGAATTGGCAAGCAGCCGACGGCCACAGGCTGCAGCAGAACTGGCCAGTGCCAAAGCTCAGCTGGAACAGGCCAGCCGAGAAGCAGCACGTAGACGTAATGCAGAAGCCGGCATCCTGTCGAGGGAAGAAGTCGAACAGGCTGTGGAAGCAGAAAGAGTCGCGCGCAATAATTATGAGACAGCCCGGGTAAAAGCAGGCGCATTGGCTGCGGGTCAAGTCGAAGAAGCGTCGCTTCGGGAACAGCTGGCGGTGGCACAGGCGCAACTGGCCAAAACCAAGATTCGAGCGGCGGTCGCCGGTACAGTATTGACACGCGATGTCGAGCCGGGTGATCTGGTTCAGCCGGGACAAACTTTATTTACCATTGCGTTAACAGGGAATACAGAAATCCGGGTACCGCTAGATGAGCGGAATTTACCGCAACTCGCCTTGCAGCAAAATGCCACCGTAATTAGCGATGCCTATCCGGATCAGTCTTTCCCGGCCCGGATTAACTTTATTGCACCAAGTATCGATCCACAGCGAGGTACGGTAGAAGTCAGGTTAACTGTCAATCCCGTACCAGATTTTCTGCGTCAGGACATGACGGTATCGGTGAATGTCGAGACGGCCAAACGAGCACGGGCTCTGGCTATTCCGAATGATGCTTTAAGCAGTATCAAGGGAGATAAAGCCGTGGTCTTAATGGTACGTGATGGAAAAATACAGCGTCAGCAGATTACTTTGGGCTTGCGTGGCCTGGCCATGTCAGAAGTGAAATCCGGGTTGAGCGAGGGTGATCAGGTGTTGGTAGATGCCGAATCTTCATTGGAGGATGGCACCAGAGTTCGCTTAAAACCACACCAGAGTTCATTACAGAATTCTGCTGATATGGCCAATAGTAAAAATGAATTACCGGTGAACTTCGATTGAAAACTTTATTCGGGCGGCTCTGGATCGAATGGAAAATCGCGGTCAGTTTTTTGCGCGAGGGTCGCGCGCAGTCCATCATGATCACCATCGGGGTTGCCGTGGGCGTAGCGGTGATCGTCTTTATCACTGCGTTGATTCAGGGGCTGCAAGCCAATATTGTTGAACGAACCTTAGGTACACAGGCTCATATTCGTCTGCTGTCACCGGATGAAGTCAACCGGATTGTGTCACCTCCCGCCGGAACAGTGCAATTATTGCAGGAAGACAAACGGGCACAGCGCCTGCGTTCGATTAACAATTGGCAACAGATTACCGAAACACTAGACCAGTTGCCTGTACTGACCTCCGTCTCGCCGGTGGTGTCGGGGCCAGCTTTTGTACAACGTGGTGATGCGATCGAATCAGTGGCCTTGGTCGGGATGAATTTAGAACGTTATCAGCAGATCATTCCATTAAAAGAATATTTAATCAGTGGCCAGTTGCGGGTCGGCGCGGATGATGTACTGATTGGCAGTCAATTGGCCAAAGACCTCGGTGTTCAGGTCGGCAGCAAGTTGCGACTCGATACTGGCCAACAGAACAGTGCCTTGGTGAATATTGCCGGTATCTTTGAGCTGGGCGTGCGCGAACTGGATGCGCGTTATGTTTATCTGGATCTTAAGCAGGCGCAGTCCTTACTCGGTCTGCCAGGCGGGGTAACGGTGATTGACCTGACCATTGCCAATATTTTTGAGGCAGACCAGGTTGCCGCACAAGTCGGACGCCTGACCTCATTAAAAGCCGAAAGCTGGATTGAAACCAATGCCCAACTGATGAATGCCATTACCGCACAAAGCCTGTCCACCAATATGATTATTGTATTTGTCGCAATTTCAGTGGCTTTCGGGATTGCCAGCGTCATGTCCGTCAGTGTGGTGCAGCGCACCCGGGAAATTGGTATTTTGCGGGCGACAGGTGCAACCCAATCGCAAATCTTGAGAGTTTTTCTGTTTCAGGGCGCAATCTTTGGCTTGCTCGGTTCGGTGCTGGGCAGCATAGTCAGTTATGGTCTGGTGTGGGTATTTAATAATTTTGGGCCAGGATTATTCTATATTCCAATTTCGATTGAGCTGGTGATTTTGGCGCTATTATTGGCGACATTAACAGGCGTACTGGCTGCAGCGGTGCCATCACGCCGGGCCGCGGCACTCGATCCGGTGGAGGCGATTCGTCATGTCTGAGCAATCTCAGGAAGTCTTGCGTCTGGAAGCGCTACGCAAGTCTTATAATATTGGCCAGCCCAATGAGGTTGAGGTCTTGCATGGTATTGACCTGCGCATTGATCGCAACGACTTTGCCGCCCTCATTGGTCCTTCCGGTTCTGGGAAAAGTACCTTATTGAATATTCTGGGACTGCTAGATAAACCAACGAGCGGCGAGCTGTACTTGTTGGGACAACCTACCAGTGCGATGGATGACACCGGTCGTACGGCGCTGCGCGGCAACAGTATTGGGTTTGTATTTCAGTTTCACCATCTTATTCAGGCCTTTAGTGCACTGGATAATATTCTCATGCCTTTAATGATGGTGCATGGCAAACCCAATCAGCAGGCAATGCAACGCGCACGTGATTTACTCGCTGCAGTGGGGCTGGAAAAATTTGCTGAACGTAAACCGAATGAACTGTCTGGAGGGCAGCAGCAGCGGGTGGCCATTGCCCGGGCCTTGGTTACTGAGCCAGCATTATTATTGGCCGATGAACCGACAGGTAATCTGGATACCCAGACCGCGGCTGATATGTTTGAACTATTTCGTAAAGTGCATCGTGAACGCGACTGCGCCGTACTTTTGGTCACGCATGATCCGCGCTTGTCTGCCACTTGTGACCGTACCATCAATCTGGTCGATGGCCGGATTGAAAGCGATTCGAGCAATTCGCATCAAGATTAATCCAAACTATAAGGAACCAGAATGTCCAACTTACAGGATCCAAGAGTTTTATTTGCCTTAGAAAGAACTGCATTAGCCTGGAATCGTAGTGGGCTGACCTTGATTGCTTTTGGCTTTGTGATTGAAAAATCAAATTTACTGGCGCAACTGGTCGATCCGGAAAAATATCAGAATAAAATTGTTTATAGTCACTGGCTGGGAATTGCAGTCATTCTATTCGGTATGTTGATCAATATCGGTTCTATCCTGCAATATCGGGCTGGCCTCAGATCTTTGACCCCGGCAGAATTTATTTCTGACTATCAGACCCAGCATCCTGTTTTGTTAAATTTATTCACCGTGTTGACCGGAATATTGTTAATTATTTCATTCTGGATCAGTTGAAAGATGAATGCTGAAGAATGAATGAACATGTTCAGTCACCATTCCGGACTGGGTTAAATTTGAATGTTACTCGGTAGGCTTGATGATTTCTGGTATGGCCAATCCTGAAAAAGTTCTGGATTTCCTGGATATTTTTGGCGACTGGGATCCGAGTCTGGCCTTTGTGATGTTGGGCGCGATAGTGGTTGCCTTTATTCCATTTCAAAAAGCCAGTCGAAATCTGGCTACGAAAACTGTATTTGATGAACCGATCCAGTTACCGACCAATCAGAAAATTGATTCTAGACTGGTGACGGGCAGTCTTTTATTTGGTGTCGGCTGGGGAATTGCCGGTATTTGTCCGGCATCCAGTCTGACCTTGATCGGTTTAGGTCACTATCAGGCCGTTTATTTTATTCTTGCCATGCTGGCAGGGATTTACTTACATCGTCAATGGGCAGGAGCATCATCATGGGTCAGAGCGCTGTGGTTCAGGATTTTTTTCATGAAGATACCAATACATTTAGTTATATCGTGAGTGATCCGGCCACTGGAAAATGTGCGGTAATTGATAGCGTACTGGATTATGATGCTGCCTCAGCCAGCACCTCGACCACGCACGCGGATCGCATCATCGCCTATGTACGAGAACATGAACTTGAAGTTGAGTGGATTCTTGAAACTCATGTGCATGCTGATCATTTGACCGCAGCGCAATATCTGCATTCACAGTTGGGCGGCAAAATGGCCATGAGCCATCATATCTCTGTGGTTCAAGAGACCTTTGGCGCGATCTATCATCTGGACATCAAGCAGTTTAATCTTGCTCAGCCATTTGATTATCTGTTTGCTGATCATGAAGCATTCAGCATTGGTTCATTGCAGGCCTATAACATTCCGACACCGGGCCACACACCGGCCTGTCTCAGCTATGTGATTGGGGATGCGGTCTTTGTCGGCGATACCTTGTTCATGCCGGATTACGGCACAGCGCGCTGTGATTTTCCTAAAGGCAGTGCCGCGACTTTATTTGATTCGGTTCAAAAGCTGTATCAGTTGCCAGACGCCAACCGGGTATTTTTATGTCATGACTATTTACCGGAACATCGCGACTACTTTGTCTGTGAAACTGATATTCAGACCCAGAAGCAGCATAATGTCCATATTCACACTGGCACGGCCAAAGCTGATTTTATTGAAATGCGCCAGCAGCGGGATGCCAAATTGGGCATGCCCAAACTGATTTTACCGGCGATTCAGATCAATATGCGTGCCGGTCAATTTCCTGAAGCGGAAGAAAATGGAATTTCTTATTTAAAACTGCCCTTAAATTATTTCCATGCCTGAGATTTAAATAAACGCGGCATGAAAAAAGGATGTACGCGATTGCCTACATCCTTAAATTTTGACGGTTGAATGCTAATGATTCTGTCTTTTAGCTTGATCTAATCATTGAGCGCCGGTAAATCATACCTATTGAAAGCATCAGGATGAAACCGAACTTAGTGGCACTACCACAAGTTTGCGCTTCATCCTTGCATGAGCCTGATCTCAAATTTCATCCATCAGGTTTTATTGTTCCAGATTACTTCTCAACATCCAGGCAGTTTTTTCGTGTACTTCCAGTCTTTGCGTGAGAATGTCAGCAGTCGGCTGATCATTGGCTTCTTCAATGATCGAAAAAATACTTCTGGCGGTACGTGCCACAGTTTCATGTGCATCTACCAGTAAACGTATCATTTCTTCGGCTTTAGGCACACCTTCGACCTCTTTAATGGAGGTGAGTTTTACAAACTGTTTATAAGTACCGGGTGCTGCAAAGCCCAAAGCCCGAATACGTTCAGCAATGATGTCCAGCGCATTCCACTGCTCGGTGTATTGGGTCATAAACATGTTGTGCAGACTGTTGAACTGGGGGCCGGTGACATTCCAGTGAAAATTATGGGTCATCAAATACAGGGTATAACTGTCTGCTAAAAGTCTGGATAAACCGTCGACAATTTTGGCGCGATCATCATGCGAAATCCCGATATCAATTTTCATTGCTTTAGATTCTTTTTTAGAAGAGGCCATGCTCTTACTCCTTCAAACTTAACGCGATACTGTGTATTAAAATAAAGTCGGATGTAGTCGAAGCCCGAGCCAAGAGATGAAATAATCTCTATAACTTTGTATTTGATCTGAACAGGCTGATGGATTTAAGTGGTTATAAGTTATAGATATTAGATCAATATAAGGGCAGGAAGTTTAGTCATTATGTATAAGCAGGGCACAGGATTGTAACTATTTAAATCTGTCAAGTTTTGGCCATCTTCAGCGGTAGCACGTTAATTTCTTATGGCAAATTCAACTTCTAAAAAGTCCTAATCATTTCAAGATTGAAACATCGTGTTGCGTCATGAAGCCTATTTATGAGCAAGATCACATATCACCATACTGAATCTTTATTTCGAAATATCTCTGCGAAATTTTAATACTTTATTTTAAATTAATTATTTAGATGAAAATTTAAATCATCAATAAACCCAAAATTTATAAAAAATAACACAATGCTGCCTTAATTAAACAAGGCACTACAAACAATAATAAATCTCTTTCTCAAATGCAGTTATGTTAGGACACAGGCGAAACCAATAACAATAATCCCAGAAAAGCAAAAATGCTTCGAGTCAGCATATTCAGAAGAAATGTGAGGCTGATACAGGATCGGCTGTAGCAGATTGACTTGCGGGATGAGTTTGATTGGTCAAGCCATGCAACATATCAGCTCAAGCGACTTTGAGATAGACCAAAAATATCTGAACTAAACTCAAGCTCAGCAAGGAATACATCATGAAAATTAAGGCCAATAGCCCCGCGACTGGTAAAGACGGTTTAGACAAACAAAATACCAATAAAAAAAGTGAGCAGCTCGACGCATATCGCAGTGATGCGACCGAGCAGGCACTCACCACCAATCAAGGGGTTAAAATTTCCGATAACCAGAACAGTCTCAAGGCAGGCGTTCGCGGGGCGACCTTGATCGAAGATTTTATTCTTCGGGAAAAAATTACCCATTTTGACCATGAACGAATTCCTGAACGTATTGTGCATGCCCGCGGTGTCGGCGCACATGGCTATTTTGAGGCTTATCCGGGTAATGAAAAACTGACCAAGGCAGGCTTCTTGACTAACACCAGTGTGCAAACGCCAGTATTTGTGCGCTTTTCTACCGTACAGGGCCCGCGTGGTTCAGCAGATACGGTACGTGATATTCGCGGTTTTGCGACCAAGTTTTATACTGATGAAGGTAACTTTGATCTGGTAGCGAATGATGCGCCGGTATTCTTTATTCAGGATGGGATCAAGTTCCCGGATTTCGTACATGCAGTCAAGCCTGAACCTCAGACCGAGATTCCTACCGGTGCATCTGCACATGATACTTTCTGGGACTTTGTTTCCTTAGTCCCTGAATCTGCACATGCGGTGATGTGGGCCATGTCGGATCGGGGTATTCCGCGTAATTTAAGAGCCATTCAAGGCTTTGGTGTGCATACTTTCCGTTTTATCAATGCCGAGAATAAAGCGGTTTTTGTGAAATTCCACTGGACCCCAAAACAGGGTCTAGCCCAACTGGTCTGGGATGAAGCACAAAAACTGGCAGGTAAGGATCCGGATTTCCATCGTCGTGACTTATATGAAGCGATTGCATCCGGTAACTATCCGGAATGGGAACTGGGTGTACAGGTCGTTCCAGAAGAAGATGAGATGAAGTACGACTTCGACTTGCTGGATCCAACCAAAATTATTCCGGAAGAACTGGTGCCAGTGACACCGATTGGCAGAATGGTACTGAACCGTAATGTCGATTATTTCTTCGGTGAAACCGAGCAGGTGGCATTCTGTCCGGGACATATCGTACCGGGACTGGATTTTACCAATGATCCGTTATTGCAGGCACGTCTGTTCTCCTATACCGATACTCAGCTCAGCCGTTTAGGTGGCCCGAACTTCCACCAGATTCCAATCAACAAGCCAGTTTGTCCATTCCACAATAACCAGCGTGACGGTCTACATCAGCGTATTGTGCATACCGGTCAAGCCAGTTATGAGCCGAATTCGATTGACAATAACTGGCCGGCTGAAACTCCGTCCGCAGCACAAGGTGGTGGTTTTGAAAGCTATCAGGAGCGTATTGATGGACACAAGATTCGTCAGCGCAGTGAATCTTTCAGTGATCACTTTAGTCAGCCCCGCCTTTTCTATCGCAGTCAGGCACCTCATGAGCAAAAGCATATTGTCGATGCCTATGTCTTCGAGCTGAGCAAGGTGGAACGTAAATATATTCGTGAGCGTGAAGTTCTGGAAGTGCTCTGCAATATCGATCTGGACTTGGCTCAGCAAGTTGCTGATCAATTGGGCATTGAAATTCCGGCAGAGAAAAAGGCAGCAATATTGCCAGATGTGCAGATTTCACCACGCTTATCTTTCGAGGCATTTAAACCTGAAGATATTAAGGCACGCAAAATTGCGCTACTGGTGCACGACAAGGCCAATGAGGCCAGTATCAAAGCTGTTCAAGCCTGGGCAGAATCAGAAGGTGCTGTGGTCGATGTACTGACCCCAAAACCGGGTCCGGTACTGGGTCAGCAAGGCGAGGTGATTCCTTCCGATGGTATGCAAAAAGCAGAGCCATCCATCGCCTATGATGCTGTGGTGATTGCTGACGGTGACAATTACGATGTGGTAATGAAAGATGGTGTAGCGACTCATTATCTACTGGAAGCCTACAAACATTTAAAACCAATCGTGTTCTTGGGCGATAAAGGCAAGCTGATTGAACATTTACGCTTGGTTAGCGATGAAGGAACCTTGGCAAATGGGCAGTTTGCAGCAGTACAAGATAGCTTCAAGACTTTGATCTTGAACCATCGTGTCTGGGCGCGTGAAGCGATTGCGGAAGCAATTCCTGCTTAAACCACCCCTCCTATTATGTTGGAGGGTAGAGGCTCCGGCTTCTATCCTCCCGGTTTTTATATGGACGAAGAGATGGTGAAACCGGATGTCAAAAAGTTGTTG
Source organism: Acinetobacter sp. AS5 (assembly GCF_048957595.1). NCBI lineage: Bacteria > Pseudomonadati > Pseudomonadota > Gammaproteobacteria > Moraxellales > Moraxellaceae > Acinetobacter > Acinetobacter sp. AS5. Next base: position 49,195 of record NZ_JARDAL010000023.1, read on the forward strand.
GCACAAGTTCAGCAAGCCAAATGGAGCAGAGAACAGGACATTTATCTCATTGAGCATAATCATTTGCCTTTAGCTGAACTCATGCAGCAACTCTGTTTCAATGAAGAGGAGATTAATGCAAGACGTAAGGTATTAGGATTAACTACACGTTTGAAACAAATGCGTAAGCTTTCTCACTAACTGAAATAACTGACTTTAAAAAAACACAAAAATATTCTCCGAATTTTATGAGGAACCGCATGCATGAACCTCGGTTCAATATTACAAAGATTTGAAACTTCTCCTCTGGAGCTACAAGAAAAAATTCACCACACTTTAATGGAGCTGGTGGAGATTTCCGCTCAAGTGCCTTATCCCGCTTCTGGAGCTACCTTAAAACGCTGGCAGATGCTTAGTCAGGTTTCGGCAAGCAATTTGAGCCTGGGCAAACTGTATGAATCGCATTTAGATGCTTTAGCTATTCTGCATGAACTGAATATTCCGGTAGAACAAAAAGGCTTATGGGCAGTATGGGCGGCAGAAGGCGGTCCCAAACCTTTAACATTGCAAGCAGGAAAGCTAAGCGGAATTAAGCCCTGGTGTTCTGCATCGGTCTGGGTGCAACACGGTCTGCTGACTTACCGTGATGAGCAGCAACAATCCCAATTACTGATTCTAGATTTGTCACAAGAAGGCATTCAGCATCATCAGGATGCCTGGCATGCAGTGGGCATGCAGCATACCTTGACTGCCCGGCTGGAACTGGATCAGGTTGAGGTGGAAAAAGTCGCAGCTTCAAATGCCTATCTGGACCGGCCCGGATTCTGGCACGGCGCCGCAGGTGTGGCCGCATGCTGGTATGGCGCAACTGTCCGTTTGGCTGAATATTTAAAACAGGCAGTATTGTTAAAATCGCATGCCTATAAGGCCATGTATCTCGGTGAAATCAGTCGGGAGCTTTTAGCGACACAGTCTTTATTTCATCAAGTTGCTGAATTAATTGATCAGCAGCCACAATACTCACATGAATTAAAGATACGCAGTCTGCGTGCTCAGGTTGAAGCAACGGCTTTAAATGTACTGACTCATGTAGGTAAGGCTCTTGGTGCTGCGCCATATTGCGAGCAGCCACATTTCGCCCGGCTTGCAGCAGATCTTCCGGTATTTATTCGTCAAAGTCATGCTGCATTTGACTTGGAGCGAATTGGTGAGTTAAGCGCCCAGGAGAAAGAACTATGGATATTATAAGACATGAGATTGTAGGTGATCGTGTCATCCATGGTGAAGGCACAAGGCTGGAAGAATGGCGTACCTGTGAAGTTTTGCAACAGATGCCGGAATTCGATATTCCTCAGGTTATTCCACCGGATGCCAGAGTCTGCATCATTGCCCCTCATCCTGATGATGAAATTTTGGGCTGTGGAGGCCTGATTCAGCGTCTGGACAAATTGGGCTATCAGATCGTACTTTTTGCCGTTACCAATGGGACAGCCAGTCATCCCGGCTCTAGTCTGTATACTCCCGAAGAGTTGAACCAGATTCGTCCTGCTGAAACGCGAGCAGCTTTAGAAGCGTTACCTTTAAAACAGAATATTCTGCGGATCGCTTTAGACATTGAGGATGGTAAAGTTGCAGAACAGCGGAATGTGTTGCAACAGCATCTGCAATCTTATCTGCAACCGAATGATGTGTTAATTAGCACATTTGTTCATGATGGACATCCAGATCATGAAATTACGGGGCAGGTCACACAGCAGCTGGCCACTGAACTTCATTTGCCCTGTATTCAGGTCTTGATTTGGGCATGGCATTGGGCAACACCTGGAGATACCAGAATTCCCTGGACCGTCGCTCATCAACTCAAATTAACTGAGGAAGAATTACAATATAAGTCTCGAGCTGCGCGGTGTTTCAAGAGCCAGATCGAGCTTGATCCGACGATAGATCAATCACCGATTCTGCCAGAGCAGGCATTACAACGTATTTTACAGCCCTGGGAGGTGTATCTGTATGAACAGTAAAGCAGCCTATGATCAGGAATATTTCGATGCCTTATATGCCCTGAATCAGGGAGATCCCTGGCAATATGAACAGCGTTGGTATGAACAGCGCAAACGGCAGATTTGTCTGGCGGTCTTGCCGCACTTGCAGCTTGACTCCGCGATTGAAATTGGTTGCAGTAATGGCGTCTTTAGTCAGGAACTGGCGCGGCGGACAAATAGCTTAATGTGTCTGGATGCCAATAATACTGCGATCCATTTGGCGCAGCAGCGTTTACAAGCTTATCCGCATGTACAGGTGTTACAGCGGATCGTGCCAGATGATTTGCCCGAACAAAAATTTCAGCTCATTGTCGTCAGTGAGATTTTATATTATCTAAATCCGATTGCTCTGCAACAGGTGCTGACATGGCTGCATACTGCACTGGAACCGGGCGGATGTATCTTGAGTTGTCATTGGCGCGCGCCGATCTCGGGATTTGGCTTAAATGGTGAAGATGTCCATCAGTATCTCAAAGCGCATTTAAACTATGAACATTGTTTAAGCTTGCAGGACTCCGATTTTTTGGTAGATCTCTGGCTGAATTCAGCGCAATCTGTGGCAGAGCAGGAGGGTTTGAGATGAAGAAAATCGGTGTGGTGATTCCGGCCTGTAATGAAGAAGCCTATATTGAACGCTGCCTATTAGCGTTAAAATCAGCACAAACTTATTTTTTTCAATACTTTAAAACAATAAAAAATCTTCCTGAAATTCATATTCTCGTGGTCTTGGATCATTGTACTGATAGTACCGCTGCTAAAGTTCAGCAAATGAACATTTCAGCTATCAGTTGCGACTTCCGAAATGTCGGTAAGGCACGCCATTTGGGCATTCAGCAAATGATCAAGCAAGGCTGTGACTGGATTTGCTGTACCGATGCCGATTCATTCGTACAGTGTGACTGGTTTCAGGTGATGTTACAGCATCAACCCACCGATGCGATTTGTGGTGTGGTCGAGCTGGATCAATGGGATCATTTAAGCCGGAAAACCCGTCAGGCTTATCTCCGACATTATCAGGACAGCATGGGACATCGGCATGTTCATGGCGCAAACCTGTGTTTTAAAGCTTCGGCTTATATACAGGTCAATGGGTTTCAGCAACTGGACTGTCATGAAGATGTCGATTTCATCCGTCGTTTAGAAAAAGCTGACGCGCAGATTGTTTGGTCGAATCAGCTGAGAGTCACTACCAGCAGTCGTCTTAGCTCAAAAATTGCTGCAGGTTTTGCCCATTTTCTGCAAAAACTTGAGCTTAAGCAGGCCGCGAAAAAACCGATCAGCCTGTGCAAATAAAAGCATAAAACTATAAATTTTATACAATCAGATACTTGTAAAAAATCTTAAAATTCGTGTCTAAAAACTATTCCATTTAAATTTATTCTGTTTATAATTCACGCAAATTCAGCCCCGCAAACTTATACATTCTAGCTATAAGTCTGTGGGGTTTTTCTATGGATGAACGGTAATGGATGCCTGAGCCTTCTTTTTTGGTAATACAATGTTCAATCAAACACTGCTTTCTCGAATTCAGTCTCCATCACCATATCTATGGCAGAAAATAGCGACTGCGTTATGCTTCTTTAGCTTGGGCTTTAGTACTGCGGCTTGGGCACCCTTAATTCCATATGCACAGCAGCGCCTGTTATTAAATCATGCTGATTTTGGCCTGTTATTGCTGTGTGCCGGAATCGGTTCAATGCTGGCGATGCCGCTGGCCGGTCGACTGGCCAATGCCTTGGGTTGCCGTGCTGTTTTGGCCGTAATTCTCAGTGCATTTTTATTTATTTTGCCTGCTCTGGCTTATAGTCCGAATCATTTAATGATGGCAATCAGCCTGTTTTTCTTTGGTGCCAGTGCCGGTGCTTTGGGCGTGACTGTCAATATCCAGGCTGCACAGATTGAGAAAAAACTCGGTAAAAGTTTAATGTCGGGTTTTCATGGCGTATGTAGTTTAGGTGGTCTGGCAGGCGTACTGGGCATGACCATGTTAATGGGACTTGGCTTGGCGCCTTTAACCGGTGCGGTGATTGTCAGTGTAATTTTGCTGCTTATTGCCTTATTCGCTGTTCCTTTAAGTTTGGGTGCTGAGCCAAAAACAGCGGTAGAAGAAACATCACCAGAACAACCGGTAAAAAAAGCAGCACCGACCTGGGCAATTTTAGGTATTGGTCTGATCTGTTTTGTGGCTTTTCTTTCGGAAGGTGCCGCCATGGACTGGAGTGGTATTTATCTTGCTACTGAGTTCAGCCTGCCTGCGGCGCAAACCGGTCTGGCTTATAGTTTCTTTGCGGGTTTGATGGTACTAGGACGTTTTAGCGGTCACCTGATTATTCAGCAGTTTGGTGAAAAAAATACGATTCTGTTAAGTGCACTCTTGGCTGCAACTGGTTTATTAACCGTGGTTTTTGCCCCAGTCTGGCAAGTGGTGTTGGTCGGCTATGCGATTTTAGGTTTAGGTAGTGCCAACATTGTACCGCTGATGTTTTCCCGTGCAGGACGTCAGAAAACTTTGGCTTCACATGTGGCATTGTCTTATGTATCGGTATTTGCTTATACAGGTTCGTTGATTGGGCCAGCATTGGTCGGCTTTGGTAGTGAAATCATCGGATTGAGTCTGGTATTTAGCGTGATTGCGATTGGTCTATTGAGTATTGTGATTTTGAATCATTTCACTGCAGACCCAAGCGAAGTACAACAAAGCGAAGAGATTGTGGCTCCTCTTCAAAATGAAACACCAGCTTAATGCTGGTGTTTTTTTTTACTTAAAAATTTAGGCATGCATACTGAACTGGTTTGAAACTCCTGCAGCCACCGGACGATAGATCCGCAAGCTTTGTGAGTTTTTCAGGTCAGTAATAAACTGATCACGCCAGCGAATAATATCGAAATTTTTCAAGCCTTGGCTTAAATAACGATAGCGCTCTAAACGTTCTGATTTAGACATGCGCAGCGCCTTCTTCAAAGCTTTAGCCATACTGTCATGCTCATAAGGATCGACTAGTAAGGCTTCTTTCATTTGTTCAGCAGCACCGGCATATTTAGATAGAATCAAGACACCCGGATCTAAAGGATCCTGTGCTGCAATATATTCCTTGGCGACCAGATTCATGCCATCCCGGATCGAATTTACCCAGCAGATATCTGCCTTACGATACAGTTGCATCAAGGCCTCATGACCCAAGGTGTCATAGCTGCAATCGAAGGGTAACCAGTCTGCTGTGCCATGCTGGCTATTGAGTTCATGCACGGCAGATTTAAATTGCGTATACAGGTTCTTATAGGTCTTTACATCCAGTCGGCATGGGCAGGCAATTTGTAATTGCTGGAATTGATTTTTAAACTCTGGTTGATCTTCCAACAAGCTCTGCAAAGATCCGATTTTCTCCAATAAGCCTTTACTATAATCAATCCGGTCAACTGAAATGATGGTTTTATAAGGCTGCACTTTATCCAGGTCAAAGGGAAGTTTTTCCAGATGACTATCTGAGGCCTGATTCTGAAGTTGCACAGGATGCACACCAATCGGATAGCATTTCACATGAATCTTTCGAGATTGATAATTCAGGATTTCATTGTGACGATGCTGCACTTTTAAGGTCTGTTCAAGGAAATTTAGACAATTTTCCTGATCGCGAGAGGTCTGTAAACCCAGTACATCGTAGTTGGCCAAATGATGTGCCAGATCGCGATGGGCGGCTAAAGTCTGCCATAGCCTTAGTTCAGGAAAGGGAATATGCAGGAAAAAGCCAATACGGTTACGCATGCCCAGTTTACGGCAATAATGCGCCACGCTTAAAAAATGATAATCATGGATCCAGATAATGTCATGTGGAGATGCTACCTGTTTCAGGTGCTTGGCAAAGCGTAAATTGACATCTTGATAGATCTTAAAATCCTGCGGCTGATAATCTACAAGTTGATGCTGATCGTGCATCAGCGGCCACAATGCATTGTTGGCAAAACCACAATAAAAGCCTTTATATTGGGATTCAGTCAATGGACTCGTGTGATATTCAACATTTTGATGCTTCAGGATTTGAAACTTCTGCTCTTTCGTCTGGTCAACTCGGGATCCATTCCAGCCAACCCAGATACCGCCTATATCCTGCAAAGCATCCTGCAATGCCACCGCTAATCCACCTGCCTGTGTATTGTCTGACTTAGGTAGATTTACACGATTTGATAACACTATGAGTTTCGACATGTAATTTCTCCAATAATAATTGTTGTTGTGCTTTCAATATTTCTAAGAATTCCGCTAGAAAAGCCTGTACTTGAGTCACGTTTTCGAGGCGATGTTGTGCCACGGTGTTGCCTGTACCGACTTTGATAGAGCAGCCTTTGAATGTGTTGATGACTTGAAAACCGGCTTCGTCGGTCAGGTCATCTCCGATAAAAATGGGGTAATGATCACTTAAGTGATATTGCTGAATGATTTGTTGGATGGCTGAACCTTTATTTGCACCTTTGGGCACCAGTTCAAATACAAACTTTCCAGCCTTAAGTTCAAAATCCTGAAAATGGGCGAGACAATCTAAGGCAAATGCATGCACTTGATGCTCTAAATGGGGATATTCGCGAAAATGCAGGGCGACTGAATAGTCTTTAATTTCTATTCGAGTCTGAGGAATATTATTACTATGATCTGTAATATAATTTTTTAATAATTCAAACGGTTCAGGATTTAACTCAATTAACTTGCTTAAACGCGATTGATAGCTTAATTCCAGACCGTGAGAACCGGCAATATTCCATTCAAATGGATAAATAAGATTTTTGGCTTGTGCAATTGAGCGGCCGGTCACTAATACTAGCTGAATATATTGTTGTAACTCTTTTAAGGTATTTAAGGTTTCGCTCTTAATTATACTTTTTGCTGGATCTGGGTGGAATTCAGAAATGGTTCCATCAATATCAAGAAATAAAACAATTTTGTGAGAATAAATAATAGGTTTGAGCTGATTTAAAATCACTTGAGGTAATATATAAGAAGATGTAGCAAGTGAATCTTCTAGGTCTTGATCTTCTTTGAGAGTCGACATAAATACTACCTAAGCCTCTGAAATTAAATTGATTTAAAAGTTAAAACTACCTGAATGGTCATTGATCTGATTAAATTTATAACATATTTCATTTAACAGGCTGGCTTTAAGTGCAGAAACGAAACACTTTTAACAAGTACAGTTACTTTGTAAAATTTAGAAATATTTTGGTAGAAATCCAGTATTGTTAATAAATTTTAAAAATAAATTATGAAGATTTTATATTTTAAGGGTTTCCTGGATTAAGTGTTTTTCAGGATTTTAGATAATAAGATTTATTATTTAAGCCTTATTTTTTTAATATGTATTTTTGTAATTAATTTTTAAGAAATAGTATTTATTATTAATTTATATTTTATTTTTTAAATATATGGGGATATTTAATTTTGAGATCCTTTTAAAGATAAAAATCTAAAAAAATTATAAATTAGGCATATGTAATTAAAATATTTAACTTAAGTTTATGAAAATTAATGATTTTTATAATTGGCTAAGCTGGCTTAAAAGGAAAAGTACTAAAATTGTCTAGAGGAAAATTTCGTATCATCAAATTTTCTTGGGACCAAGTGGAGAGCTATACAATTTAAACAGCCTCTTAATTTAGCGTCTCAGATTAATTTTTTAATTCTTATTGGTAAATTTTATCAGAGGATAAAAAATCGAAGAAAGACGAACGCCAGTTCTATTACTAAACTCTGAAAATAACTTGAATATTCTTTTTTTTGAATCGAAGTGTATGTGTTAGATGAAGTTGAGCTAAACAGAGAGGAGAGATTTAAAGCTATGATTGTAATAAAAGAGCAGATACAGAAGACCAGAAACAGATCATCAGTGATCTCATATAGATCAAAAAACTAAGTGATGTTTCAATTAAAAGAAATTTTTCTACTCAAATGGATGAGTCAGTTTAAAAGCAGTAAATGATGAGAGAAGAGGAAAGAAATAATTTTTTGAAAAAATAATGAAAGAGCAATCAAAGTGGAGAGAAGCTAAGGGCCGTATCATATAAGTAAGTTAAAAAACCAAACTCAGATACAACCCGTCTATTTGCATGAGAGAAAAATACTCAGATTTCTCGCCACACTTCATTTTCGTCTTTTAAAGGAATGGTAAAGTTAAAGTCATCATCATTACTAACCAGAAGACTGGTTGGAGTCTGCATGACTACTTTCAAAACAGTACCTGCTTCAAAAATAATAGGATCGCAGTTTTCTTTTTGTAGAGTCACCGGTTTAAGTAATTCAATTACTGAACTTTCCATAGTTTTTTCCAAAATAAGATTACTTTTCGATAATTAAATCATATCATGATTTTTGAAAATTTAACTGTTTCTTCAAAAACTGAGAACTTGATCAATGACTTATTCAAATAAAGAGAAGTGTTCTATTTAGGTAAAAGATACCTAAAAGACATGCGGTATGCCTGATTTTCATCCTATTCTCGTAGTACTCAGAAGCATAAAGTTCTTTTACATAAACCCGACAAATAACAAGGATAAAAAAGCCTACCAAAATACAAAAGGTCAAAAACATGATGATTTTTCTGTTTTTTGATATCGCTCTGCTGAATGATAAAAATCGAGAATATAAGGAAAATCATAAGGCAGACCTGAATGATAAAAATAAGTTTCTAGAGACTGATACCCTTCTATCCTTTTTGACACTAAATTGAAAATTAATGCTTTATAACAGTAAAAATCTAAAATAAGAATAAACTAGGCGTCATTTGGATGACCAAGAGACATAAGGAGAACTGGGTCGGCATGTTTAAGTCATTTTTTCCGCAACCCGTCTGGTTTTTTAGCAGCCTGATTTTGTGGTTTATCATTAATCTTGTGCTTTGGCATAGTGGCGGATCAGGATGGGGGACCTATCTGGGTTTTCCTGAAGGTTATTCTGATGAAAAGCTTACTATTGGCATCAGTCGGTTCTGGTCGGCTCAATTCATCTGGTTCTATCTCTGGTATTTCATTGCAACTACGATATTTGCGCTGTTCTGGCAATGGAAAGCCAGACACCGATGGCAGCGCTGGTCGGTCTGGGGCTCGGCATTTATTCTATTTAATATCTGGTTCGGGGTACAGGTCAATGTCGTATTAAACGAATGGTATAGCCCGTTTTATGATCAGATTCAACAAATGCTCACTAAGGGTGGTGGGGATGTTTCATTGCTGTATCAAGGCGCATTAACCTTTATTTATATTGCGATGGTTTATGTCACTTTAGCGGTATTTAACCTGTTTTTTGTCAGCCATTATGTCTTCCGCTGGCGTACCGCGATGAATGATTATTACACCGCACATTGGGAGCAGTTACGTCATATTGAAGGTGCATCACAACGTATCCAGGAAGATACCATGCGCTTTGCCAAAACCACGGAGCAGTTGAGTGTTTCCTTGATTGAAGCGCTGATGTTGTTGATGGCATTCCTGCCAATCTTGTATCAGCTTTCTAGTCATGTGAAAGTTTTACCGATTGTAGGGGAAATACCGCATGCTTTAATGTGGGCCTCGATCGGTTGGGCGGTATTGGGTACGGTCATTTTAATGGTGGTGGGAATGAAGCTGCCCGGATTGGAGTTTAATAACCAGAAAGTTGAGGCAGCCTATCGTAAAGAGCTGGTCTATGGCGAAGATTATGCTGATCGTGCACATCCGCTGACACTACAAGAACTGTTTAGCCGAGTACGCTGGAATTATTTCCGTTTGTATTTTCACTATGCTTATTTCAACATGGTTCGGATCTGGTACTTGCAGTTGGACAATATTTACGGATTATTTATTCTGTTTCCAAGTATTGCAGCAGGGGCAATTACTCTTGGTTTGATGATGCAAATCCTGAATGTGTTCGGCAAAGTGCGGGAATCTTTCCAGTATCTGATTCTGTCTTGGCCGACGATTATTGAACTGATGTCGATCTATAAACGCTTAAAAGCATTTGAATCACATATTGATTAATTTTTTCTCATATTATTATCCTGCTTTATCAGCCAAACAGTTTTAGGTTTGGCTTTTTTATGGCGAGTTAGTTTACAAAATCCAATGGAAAATATCGATCTAACCGTTGGTCAGATGACTTGGGTAAATCGTGTCACAACCTCCCAATATTGGGGTATTCAGATATTTTTTTCTTGTCTAGAATCCTAAGGGCCAGCCAAGATGGCGTTTAATTTCCGGTGGTTTGACGTATAAAAATAACAAGTGTACGTTGAGGAAATTATTCTTATGCTGATCTTGTTCAGGCAATGTTATAGCGGATAAAAGGTAAATTTATTACCCATTATAATAAAGGTCTGTAGCGTTCCCTGAATAAGCCGCCGGAGAAGGACTCACCGCCTTCTTCGGTTTTTTATGTGTTTTTTCTATCTTTTTCTTGAGTCCTGAATGGAATTGTTTATTATTTGATCTTGGTTAAAAATGATACTTGTGTCAGTTTTTATCACATGAAGCTTGGCATAATCAGCAAAGTTGAGGCTGATATGTGCTTTTTTACCGTTTAAATATTATAGTTATCAATACCTTGTGTTTGTTGTTTTGTGCTATTTAAGCTATGTTATACGGGATTTTGGGGTTGAGATGTTTGCTGTGAAGCTAAAAGTAATAATTCTAATAATAGGGGCAGCAGGTTTAGCTGGATGTAATAGCGTGAATCGGTTGAAATCAGAGGTTTTACATCCTTTTGCCAGTCCGGAAGAGCTGATTGCCAAGCGGGCTTTGAATCAACGTGATGGTGGTGCAAAAGATTATGTTTATCTTTGGGGGCAAGCACAGAAAAATAACACGACTCAGGCCATGTATCCGCGTTCGATACTGACGCAATATTGTCATGAACAGGGCGGTAAATTTTCCCTGCTGTATAAAAGTAATTTTAGTGCAGTGTCAGATGTTGCCCAGCGCAAACGCCTGAGTGCCAATCGGGGTGTTGTACAAGGTAGCGGTGCCTATCAGTGTCGTATGGATGATCTGACTGAAAGCTGGATTGTCTCGATTGAGCCAACTTCTGAACGACAAATTGATAAAACCAGCCAGACGCGTAGTGTTCGACTACTCACTCGGGTCATGAGTCCTTCTCAAGCAAAAAACTTTTATCGTCCAACTAAAGCCAGGGTTGCTTTGGAGCAAACCAAATCTGCATCGATAAAAACCACGACTCCTCCTAAGACTCCTGCCGCAAAGGCGACGAATGAACTGAAGGAATCAGCACGTAAAGAGCTGGAGAGGAAAGAATTAGAGCGAAAGGAATTAGAAAGAAAAGAGTTAGAGAAAAAAGAAGCAGAGAAAAAGCAGCTAGCAGCGGCATCAGCTCGAGCTACGGTAGCAGAAACACCGCAACAATATCAGATGAAGATTTATGTGGCAGCGCGACGTGATATTAACAGTGGCAAGAATCTGAATAATGCCTGTAACAACGCCCAGCGTGCCTATAACTATGGCAAATTGCAGGGCACAGAGGGAACACGTGTCTATACTGAATCAGGGATGCTAGTTGCTCGCTGTCTGAACAGTATTCCGGTCTATGCCAGCCGTTTCCCGAATGCTAAAGCACAATCCAAGCGGATTTTGCAGAATTTGGCCAATAATTATAATCATGCCGGAGCCAAGAATCTTTTGAGGCAGTTAAAATAAGCGCGGGATCAAAAGACTTAATCCAAAATCCGTATGATCCTTTTGACGATCGAGAAGATAGGCGCAAAAATCTGCTCGATCCGACGGGAGAGAGCAGAAGAAAGCCCGCTTGGTTTAGTGGGGAGATCACGTGATCCGAGAATCTCCTTCCGCGATGTCGGATGGATGAATAAAAATACGATCAAGACGAAAAAAAGGACAAGTCCCCACAGTATGATGCTGTGAAATATGTTGGTATTCATAATTATAAGTTTTTATTTTTATTGTTTTAGTCTAAATCATAGCGCTAAGTTTGACTGATCAATATCCTCACCTGATGAATAGCAATATGGACATCAGAATGATCATCCAAGTGTTGTAAATCTGGGTTAGATTTTACAGAGTTCTATCAGTTTATTGCCCTGTTCCATGCTACAACTAGCTGGTTTCATATCATTGGCCGGACATCGAAGAACAGGAAATTATGATGGCGCATAAATCTTTCACAAAGCTTCGTAAATTTTTAATAAGTGCAACATTATTAGGTACGACTCAGGTTGCCATAGCAGGTCCAACAATTGATCAGCTCAGTGACTGTCTGATGAAATCTACTACAGCCACGGATAAAACCACGGTCTTGCAATGGACCTTTGTGGCATTGGGTAATCATCCCGACTTAAAGGCTTTTAGTAATGTGACCGCGACTCAAAAGGAAGCATTAGATAAGAATCTGGCGACGGTGTTGCAGCGCATTTTAGTGGAGCAATGTTCAGCACAGACCAAGGCGGTAATTCAAGCTGAAGGTTTACAGGCTGTCGGCGACAGTTTTCAGGCTTTAGGCAAAACCACAGGTGAGGAAATTTTAAAGAATCCTGAAATTAATAATCAGCTCAAAGGTGTGCTGCGTTATATCGACTTAAATCGTGTTGCACAGACTTTTTTGACACCGGATTTGTTGAATAAGTTGGGGTTGTAAGAGAGATGTAAGACTCTTTTTGATCTAGTAAATCCTCTTCCTAACCCTCACTTGCGCTTCGTTTTAAAGCAGTGCTTTAAAACTTGCTCAGGAGAGGGAACCACGTGTATCAAATTGATTACGTGACACTCCCTCTCCCGTTGGGAGAGGCCTGGGGTGAGGGAACTAGTCATGCATAAAAAGGACTTTGAGAGTTGGATGCGTCCTAAGTCTTCGAGTTTGGTGATAGAAGATACTTTTTTTGATGGTCATATTTATTAGCTGTCTAATTCAAGCTTTTCCTTTATATATTTTGCTGAATTTTCAATATCAGGATAAATAGTAGCTTTATTTATACCTAATAAATCTAACTCTTTTAAAATATTAATTTTATCCTTATATTTGATTTTAAATTTAATAATATCAATATCAGGATGAGTGGTAGGATCTAGCTCATGATCATAACCAAACAGTAGGAATGAACCTGCCTGAGCTTGAATGCGTTTATCAATTTTTTTACCTTTTACACAAATTATTTTTTTTAGGTCATTCGATTCGATTCTTGGTTTAAAATATGGTTTTTCACTTTTGATAAAATGTAAATATTGTTCACATACTTTATCACTGGAGGGTAACCTAGGTTTTTTTATAATTATTTTTTCTATGTAATCTTTTTGTGTGCTATTTAATTTAACAATGTTTGAAATACAGGTAACTTTATCTGAATCAGAAAAATTGATAGCTTCTTTTTTTATAAGAAATAAAATTACTTCACCAGTGCTAAAAACTTTTTCATAATATTTGAAGTCCTTTACAATTATTTCATTGTTTGAAGGTAGAGTGGGTCGCACAGCCAAAAGATTTAGATCAAAATGTTCATCAGGAAGTTCAGAGGCAAAATACAGAGCAGTTAGTGGATTACTTGAAATATCTAATAATCTAGTTGGCATTCCATAGTGTTGCATTCTCGTTAAAGTGTCTATGGCAGCTGGCTCTTGATTAAAAAAACTAGGCTCAGCTGTAATCAATTCTCTATAAAGTATATGTTCACTTCTTTCATAAATTTTCCCTTTCGTACCGAATGATCTAAAGATTGACGGAGTTAATCTATATATGTCTTTAGAATGACCACGAAAAAAAACCTCATATTTTCTATCTGATTTTATTGACCGTGTTGTTGAAATGATTAAGTCAATATATTGTGAAACATTGGTAATATATATATTATTAATATTAGGAATATTGATGCTTGATTGAGAGCTTATTTCACTTGAAGAAAATCCAGATGGTTTAATTTCTTGAGTTTTATTATTTGAGATTTCTTTAAAATTTTCTCGATAATTATTGATGGGCGAATTCAAACATGAGGTGCGACAGTTTCAAAAGCCATATGATAATCAACAAGCTGAGCAAATTTCTCTAATGG